>JBDIAG010000203.1:0-7330 GCA_039812305.1 Actinomycetales bacterium
CGGTGGATGTCGTAGCCGAGGGTGTCCAGGATGTCGCGGTAGTTCTTGCCCAGCCACGCCCCGGGCCAGGACGCGATCGCCTTCTCAGCGATGGACAGACTGGGGTCGGGCACCATCGAGGCCTCGGTGGCCCGGTGCACCTGCCCCAGCCCGTCGCACTCCGGGCAGGCGCCGACGGTGGTGTTCGCGGAGAAGTGGTCGGAGTCGAGACGCTCCGCGCCGCTCGGGTAGGAGCCGGCGCGCGAGAAGAGCATCCTGAGCGTATTGGCCAGAGTCGTGACGGTACCGACCGTGGAGCGGGCGTTGCCCCCTCCGGACGTCTGCTGGAGCGCGACCGCCGGTGGCAGACCGGTGATCTCACGGACCCTCGGGTTGGTCGCCTGATGGATGAGCCGGCGCGCGAACGGGGCGACGGAGTCGAAGTAGCGGCGCTGAGCCTCCGCGTGAATGGTGCCGAACGCGAGCGACGACTTGCCGGAGCCACTCACCCCGGTCACCGCGACCAGGCAATTGCGGGGGATATCGACATCGACATCGCGAAGATTGTGCAACCGCGCGCCACGCACCTGGATGGCGTTGCCCACCCGGTTCTGGTCGACCCGGTTCTGGGCTGTCTGGTTCTGGCCCGCCTGGTTCTGGCCCACCTGGTGCTCTGACACGGTGCTCGTCGCCCTCCCTCGCCGGACCGACCGAGGCCAGCCTCTCGCCGGACCGCCCGCCGCCCGCCGGTGTCGCCTCACCAGCCCGCGAAAGGCAACGTTGAGTACCGAGTGGTGACGTTCATGGCGCATGATCGCGGCCATTCGGCGCGGATCGTTGCCAGTCGGCGCACGTCCGGTGGTGAAGTCCGGCCTCGGAGGCGCTGTGCACGTGAAGCCGGACCTCATGCCACGCCCGAAGCCCGATCGAGAGCACGGCCCACGCTCGCAGCCGCGTCCCGAGACGGCGATGTCCCTACTTGGACTTGTCCTCGCCGGACTTGTCGCCCGCCTTATCGGCCGGGGAGGCCTTGTCAGCCGGAGACGCCTTGTCAGCCGAGGAAGCCTCAGCGGCCGACGTGTCCTCGTCCTTCTCCTCGACGGCCTTCACGACCTCGGGAGCGGCCTCGCTGGTCGGTTCGGGCGCCGTGGACTCGGAAGCTGCCGGCGCAGGAGCGGGGGTCGGCGCAGGCGCCGGCTTCACCGGCGGTGTCGAGGGGGTGGCGGAGGCCCACGGGTCCTCGGCGGGGGCGTTCATCCGCTTCCAGACGGCGACACCGGCACCCGCGGCGGCGATGAGGCCGACCAGGATCAGGGCGAACCTGCCGAGCTTCCCCTTCTTCTTGCCCTTCTTCGCACCCTTCTTGGCCTTCTTGGCCACCGAGTCGAGCTGGTCGTGGCTGGCCTGCTGCGCTTCGTGGGCACGCTCGGCGGCAGCTCCCGCGGCGGCGCTCACGGCGGCGACGACCTTCGGCAGCACCTCGTCGACGATGCGGTCGTGGACCTCGTCCACCTTCGGGCCGAGGGCCTTGGCGGCCTGCTCGACGTGCGGCGCGGCCCGCTCCACACCCCGGTCGCGGGCCTTCTCCAGACGTGGAGCAGCCCACTCCTTGGCGTTGTGGGCGGCGTGGGCAGCCCTCTCTCCGGCCGCCTCGGCGAGGGGAACAGCGCGCTCTCTCGCCGCCTCGGCCAGGGGACCAGCCTTCTCGCGAAGTGCGGCCGCCTGCTGGCGGGCTCGGTCGGCCGCCGCTTCGGTCTTTGAATTGTTAGCGAACAAAGGGTCTCCCCTCTCGTGCCCGGTCTCTGCCGGGCTGCGTGGCGGTACGCGCTCCATCTTGCCCTCTCGGCGGTCGACCGCCACTCGAAGGTCGCGGCAATGTCCGCCCTTTCTGGCCCTTCTTCTCGGTGGACGGTGGACGCGACGCCCGTCCTCGGCTACTTGTGACACCGACTACCCAACTCACACCGGTTGAAGCGAGAACGTCCCGATTGGCCGCGGGGTGCCGCCGACGCGACTCGAGGCGACGATCCGGGCATGTCGGGACACTGCTCCTGCATACGAGTGACCATATGCGGGCCAAATATCTACTCGGAGTGAGGATCCATCCCGAAAGGCCCACCAGGCGCCGGCGGACCGGGCGGTCCTCCCAGCACGGTGAGTGACGACCGTGCCCCAGACCTACATCCCCTCGGTGACGCCAGCGCAATAGCAGACATGCATATTACTGCAACTGCTTAGCCTGGAATCTGCGTCGGCTTCGACGTCCTCGTCCATCTCTTCTGGCCTCTTGGGGGTTCACATCATGACGATTTCGCCTACCGGCGCCGTGCACGAAGTCGGCCTTGACGAGCTGTTCTTCTCCACCACCGACCATCGCGGAGTGATCGATCAGGTTAACGCGGTGTTCATCCGGCTCTCCCGGCATCGCCGTTCTGCCTTGATCGGGGCGCCGCACAATGTCATCCGTCACCCGGACATGCCGGGCGGCGCCTTCCGCCTCATCTGGGAGATGCTCAAGGCGGATCAGCCGACCTGCGCCTATGTGAAGAACCTCGCCGCCGACGGCAGCGCCTACTGGACGTTCGCCAGCATCACTCCGCTGGAGGGCGGCTATCTCTCGGTGCGAGCCCGTCCGTGCAACGCCGAGGCGATGCGCGCCATGGAGGATCTGTACACCTCCGTGCGCGCCGCGGAGAACAAGGCTCGTGAGGACGGCGCCAGCGCCGCCGCAGCGGCTCGGACCGGGGCCGACCTGATGCTCGAGGCGCTGCGTGACCGGGGCTTCGAGGACTACGCGGCCTTCGCCCACCTGGCGTTGCCCGCCGAGATCGCCGCCCGCGGAGATCTCAAGCCGACCCTCGAGCGGCCCCGCGACGCCTCCGGTCCGCACCGGCTGATGTTCGACGCGGTGGTCGACATCGAGCGGCGGATCGGCGCGTTGGAAGGTGATCTGGCGGGCATGCAGCACCAGGCCGACGAGGTGGGCGACCGGGTCGGCCACGCGGTCGAGATCGCCGGCGACCTCTCCAGGACGCTCAACGACGCCGGCAGCACGGCTCGCGCTCTCTCCGAGCGGGCGCCCGTGGTCGCCAACGCGGTGCCCGCGTTGTCCAACCAGTGTGGACGGATCGGCGCCACGATGGGGACGGTGCTGAACCAGCTCAACGACATGCGGTCGGCCCGCCGGCAGCTGGTGTTCTCGATCGGTCTGGCCCGGCTGCAGGCGGAGATGGTCGCCCGTTACGTCGTCGCGGTCAGTGGCCGGGAGGAGGACGCCACCACCTCGAACCGGGCCATCCAGTCGCTCACCGTGGCGTTGAGCAACCGGCTCGACGGGCTCAGCGAGGCGCTGGCCACCACGATCGCGAACTCCCGGCGGACCCAGGAGGAGATCGACCAGGCCGCCGGCAACTTCGCTCGCACGCAGCAGCTGCTGAGCCACTGGCGCGGCCTCATCGACCGCTACGGCGTCAGCGACGAGCTGTCCTCGCACATGCCGACCCTGGACAAGGCCCTCGACGACGGGTCGAGCGAACTGGCGCAGGTCGCCCGGCTCACCGACAGCCTCGGACGCGCCGCCGTCAGCTTCGACAGCGGCGCGGTGGAGGCCGACCTGTCCCGGGTTCTGAACTGCCTCAAGGTGGCCGCCTGATCGTGGGTTTCCGGGTGAGCTCGGCCCGGCCGGCGGGGTCGTGACAGGATGGCAGGCATGTTTGCGACTTTGCATACCTCGGCCGGCGACATCCGGGTCGAGCTCTTCCCGAACCAGGCGCCCAAGACCGTGCGGAACTTCACCGGTCTCGCCACCGGCACCCAGACCTGGACCGACCCCAGCACCCGTCAGAAGAAGGAGGACACGCCGTTCTTCGACGGGCTGACGTTCCACCGGGTGATCGAGCAGTTCATGATCCAGGGCGGCTGTCCGCTGGGCAACGGGCGTGGTGGCCCCGGTTACGAGTTCGACGACGAGGTGACCATCGACCTCACCTTCAACCGTCCCTACCTGCTGGCGATGGCCAATGCCGGCAAGCGGTTCGGCAAGGGCACGAACGGCTCGCAGTTCTTCATCACCGTGGTGCCCACGCCGCACCTCAACATGAAGCACACCATCTTCGGTGAGGTGGCCGACGATGCCAGCCGTCAGGTTGTGGACAAGATCGCCACGACGCCGACCGGCCGCGACGACCAGCCGCTGGAGCCGATCACGATCAACAGCGTCTCCATCGAGGAGTAACCAAGCACCAGGCCAGAACAGCCGAGACAGAACGGCGATGAGCTACTCAGACGGGCTCATCGCCGTTCTGTTTGTCTCGTCCCCTGAAGTTGCCCACAGGGTTATCCACAGGCTGGGGATGAATTACCGGGGTGTGATTGATCCGAACGAGGCGGCCGGCTCACAGGCTGACACGGTCTGACTCCGGTCAGCAGATACGGGAGCCGTTCCGATTAGCGCCAGCGGGTGGTCATGAAGAAGCCGATCATGATGACCCCGAAGCCGATCACCAGGTTCCAGCTGCCGACCGTCCACTCGCCGATGGTCTTCAGCGGGTAGGAGCCCTGGGTGACGTAGAAGACGACGATCCACGCCAGGCCGATCACGAAGAACGCCAGCATGAGCGGCAGGAACCATGGTGGGTTGACCTTCGGCGCGCCCGACTTGGCCGGTGGCGCGGTGTAGGCGGACTTCTTGCGGATCCTGGATTCAGGCACGGATTTCCTCCTCGGACGGGGGGCTTGGGTTCCAGGGTAACTGTCGGTGAGACCATGCCCCTAGGGAAAGTGACGTCCAGGGACAACGAATCGCCGGATTGGGGTGAGAAGTGACGATCCTGCGCGAGCGTCGCGTGTCCCCCCTGGATGTCGTTCTGGGATTTCTCGGCGAGCTGCTGATCACCCTCGGGGTGTTGGTGCTGCTGTTCGTCGCCTGGCAGCTGTGGTGGACGGACGCCGTCTCGAACCGGGAGCAAGCGGCGATCGCGACCGAGCTGACGGACAGCTGGCCGGAGTCGTCCGACCAGGGGCCGGTGAGCGAACCGGACTGGGGCAAGGCCTTCGCGATCGTCCACATCCCCCGGTTCGGCAGCGACTGGCAGCCGCGTCCGTTGGTCGAGGGCACCGATCTGGACGTGCTGGCCATCGGCATGGGCCACTACAAGGGAACGGCCATGCCCGGTCAGGTCGGCAACTTCGCCATCGCCGGGCACCGGGTGACCTACGGTCGTCCGCTGTTCCAGGTCGCCGAGCTGAAGGAGGGCGACGCGGTCGTGGTCGAGACCAGGGACGGTTGGTACACCTACCGGGTGACCACCCACGAGATCGTCAGCCCGAGCGACGTGGACGTGATCGCACCCGTGCCGAACCACCCCGGCGCGGAACCCACCGAGCGAATGCTGACCCTCACGGCCTGCCACCCCAAGTATTCGGCCAAGCAGCGCTACATCGTGTACGCGAAGTACGAGTCCTGGCAGCCCCGGGACGGTAGTCAGCCGCCCTCGCTGGCCCCCCCGCAGGGGGTTCGCTGATGTACGCGTGGCTGTGGCGGATCCTCCCCGGACCGGTCTGGCTGAGGGCCATCATCTGCCTGATCCTGGCCGCGGCCGTGGTGGCCGTCCTCTTCACCTGGGTCTTCCCGGCGATCGCCCCGTACCTGCCGTTCAACGACGGAACGGTCTCCGACGGCGAGACCGGGTAAGCGCCCGGGCCGGCCAGGGCGGCACGTCGGGGCTCTCACTTGACCGGGTGTTCGCGCGTTGGCCGGTTGTGGGCCGAGCGGCCGGTGATCGCTGGTTGCTGGGCACGCAACTGGTTGCCGCGCGGGGAACCGGTTGGATGGCGCCCGCGGGGCAGCCTCCCCACGACGGGAACCGATTGGATGGCGCCCGCGGGGGCCAGCGTGAGCCGCGGGCTCTCATTTGACCGGGTGTTCGCGCGTTGGCCGGTTGTGGGCCGAGCGGCCGGCGATCGCTGGTTGCTGGGCACGCAACTGGTTGCCGCGCGGGGAACCGGCTGGATGGCGCCCGCGCGGCAGCCTCCCCACGCCGGGAACCGGTTGGATGGGGCCGCCGGGGCAGCCCCCGCGGGCGGGACTGGGTCGGCGGTTGGCTTCCATCGCGTGAGTGGGGTTGTGTGGCAGCGGGGGCGGACGTGGGCGGGTGAGGGGCCGGCCGCGGGTGCCAGCCTCAGCCCCGGGCTCTCATTTGACCGGGTGTTCGCGCGTTGGCCGGTTGTGGGCCGAGCGGCCGGCGATCGCTGGTTGCTGGGCACGCGACTGGTTGCCGCGCGGGGAACCGGTTGGATGGCGCCGGCGGGGCAGCCTCCGCGGGCGGGACTGGGTCCGCGGTTGGCTTCCATCGCGCGAGTGGGGTTTGTGGCCCCGGGGCGGACGTAGGCGGGTGAGGGGCCGGCCGCGGGACGCCAGCGTGAGCCGCGGGCTCTCATTTGACCGGGTGTTCGCGCGTTGACCGGTTGTGGGCCGAGCAGCCGGCGATCGCTGGCTGCTGGGCACGCAACTGGTTGCCGCGTGAGGAACCGGTTGGATGGCGCCGGCGGGGCAGCCGCCACACGCCGGGAACCGGTTGGATGAGGCCGCCGGGGCAGCCTCCACGGGCGGGACTGGGTCGGCGGTCGGCTTCCATCGCCCGAGTGGGGTTGTGTGGCAGTGGGGCGGACGTGGGCGGGCGGGTGAGGGCCGGCCGCGGGGATGCCAGCGTGAGCCGCGGGCTCCCAGTTGACCGGGTGTTCGCGCGTTGACCGGTTGTCGGCCGAGCGGCCGGCGATCGCTGGCTGCTGGACACGCAACTGGTTGCCGCGCGGGGAACCGGCTGGACGAGGCCCGCGGGGAAGCTCCACACGCCGGGAACCGGTTGGATGGGGCCGCGGGGTAACCGGGTCAGTGTGCGCCGTCAGCGACCAGGGGGGCCATGCCGGCGCTGCGTTGGACGGCTCCGGTGTCGCCGCAGACGGCCAGCCAGTTCGCCAGGAGCCGGTGGCCGCCTTCGGTGAGCACCGATTCCGGGTGGAACTGGACGCCGTACAGCGGCAAGTGCCGGTGCTGCAGACCCATCACCACGCCACCGGACGTCTCCGCGGTCACCGTCAGCTCGGCCGGCACCGACGACCGCACCACGGCCAGCGAGTGGTAGCGGGTCGCGGTGAACGGCGACGGCAGCCCGGCCAGCACGCCCGTCTCCTCGTGGTGCACGCGGCTGGTCTTGCCGTGCATGAGCTCCTCGGCGTGGGTCACCACCCCGCCGTAGACCTCCGCCAGCGCTTGGTGTCCGAGGCAGACCCCGAGCATCGGAGTGCCGGTCTCGGCGCAGCGCAGAATCATCGCCTCGCTGACGCCCGCTTC
>JBDIAG010000204.1:0-7282 GCA_039812305.1 Actinomycetales bacterium
CAGCGATCCGAGATGTGCTGGCTACCGGACGTCCGTCCTTCTCGTTCGAGTTCTTCCCTCCTCGCGACGCTGCCGGCGAGGCGCTGCTCTGGGCGACGATCCGCCGGCTCGAGGGTCTGGCGCCCTCCTTCATCTCGATCACCTACGGTGCCGGTGGAACCACCCGGGACCGTACGGCCCGGATCGCTGCGGACGTGATCTCGAAGACGACGCTGACGGCGCTGGCCCACCTGACCTGTGTCGGGGCTTCGCGGGCCGAGTTGCGCGGCGTGGTCGGGCAGTACGCGGCCGGCGGGGTCCGTAACGTGCTGGCGTTGCGGGGCGACCCGCCCACCGGATTCGGACAGGCCTGGACACCGCATCCCGGCGGCCTGGTGCGCGCGCTCGAGCTGGTCGAGCTGCTGCGCGAGCTGGGCGACTTCAGCATCGGGGTGGCCGCCTCGACGCAACGGCATCCGGAGTCGACCGGGCTGGAGCAGGACGCCCGAGTGCTGGCCGAGAAGGCCCGGGCGGGGGCCGACTTCGCGGTCACCCAGCTGTTCTTCGAGGTCGGCGAGTACGTCGAACTGGTCGAGCGGGCGGCGCGGCACGGCTGCGAGATCCCGATCATCCCCGGCCTGATGCCGATCACCCGGGCCGGGCAGCTGGAGCGGTTCGCGCTGATGTCCGGAGTTCCGGTGCCGGCCTGGCTGAGCGAGCGGATCGACGCCGCCGGCGACGATCCGGCGGCGGTGCGGGCGGTCGGGCTCGAGGCCGCGACCGAACTGGCCCAGGACCTGCTGGAGGCCGGCGCGCCGGGCCTGCACACGTACACCCTGAACCGCTCCGGTGCGGCGATGGAGATCTTCGGCAACCTCGGATTGCTACCCCGCCTGGCGTCCTGACGACTGCCGGCGGGCGTCCCACCGTCCCTCTGGTCGCGGGCCGGCAAGCGCGTGGGACACGCGTGTGGTCAGAGCGTCGAGTCGGGGAAGGCGATCACCGAGAGGAAGCGGATCGGCAGGTCGACGAGGTCGACCGGGCCGTGGGCCCCTTCGCCGTCCAGCTGCAGGGAGTCGCCCGGCTCGAGGCGGTAGACCGACCGGCTGTGGCCGTAGTCCATGGTCCCCTCCAGCATGAAGATGAACTCCGTGCCGGGATGCTGGAACAAGGGGTACGTCTCACTCTTCTCCGACAGCGTCACCATGAGGCATTCGAGCCGTTTGTGCTCACCCCGCAGCGAGCCGAGCAGTTCGTACTCGTGCCCTTCCTTCGTCCCTTCCCGGACGATCCGCGCCCCGGTGCCGGCCTTGACGAACGCGGCCGGGCGTTCGGAGTCCGCACCCCGGAAGAGGGACGTCACCGGCACGTCGAAAGCGGTCGCCAGCAACGCCACCGTGCCGAGACTGCAGGAGGTCTGGGCATTCTCGATCTTGGACAGCATCGCCTTGGAGATGCCGACCCGGGCCGCCATGTCGCCGACCGACAGGCCCAGCTGCTGCCGCAGCCGCCGGACGTTGCCCGCGATCGCCGTCTCCAGCTCGAGCGCTTCGCCGCCCTCGGCCGGGACACGGTCCCGAGCTGTTCCCGACTCGTTGCGGAGCAATCGCGCGTCGACCACCGGAACAGCCTAACCGGGATGTTCACTGCCAGTGGACACAGGGCACCGGGAGTCAGCGCATCTCGCCGGCGCCGACGTAGGGGTACGGCGTACGAAGCAGGTCACCTTCCGCGAACCGTTCCAGCCGGAAGTCCCGTTCCGGGATGCGCGGATCGCTGCTGCGCCCGTCGACGACGAGGTCGGCGACGAGGCGTCCGACCGCGGGGGAGATCTTGAAGCCGTGTCCGCTGAAGCCGGCCGCGATCACCAGACCGGGCAGCGGGCCGGTGCCGATCACCGGGTTCCAGTCCGGAGTCACGTCGTAGCAGCCCGCGTAGCTGCTGGTGATCGCCGCGTTCTCCAGCCCTGGGAAGCGGGTGCTGATCTTCTCCACGGTCAGATCGATGAAGCTCTCGGTGGCCCGGTTCAGGTACCGGTCCGGGTCGGCGGCCTCCAGCTCGGCGAGGTCGCTGTTGCCGAACAGGATCTCGCCGCCGACCTCGGGCCGCACGTACTGCAGCGACACCAGGTCGGAGAAGACCGGGACGTTGCCGAGGTCCAGCCCGGGGTCGATCATCACGATCTGCTCGCGGTGCACCTCGATCGGGACGTCGACGTCGTGCCGGGCCAGCAGTGGCCCGGTCCAGACTCCGGCCGCCACCACCACGGTCTGCGCTGAGACCGTCGATCCGTCGGCCAGGCTGACCCCGCTCACCCGGTCCGCGTCGAGAACGAGTCCGGTCACCGTCGAGCCCTGCCGGATGCGGACGCCCGCCGCCCGCGCGGCGGCCGCGAACGCCTGAGCCGTCTGATAGGCGTCCCCGTAGCCACCTCGCTCCTCCCAGCCGAACGCCGCGAACGGTGTGAGATCGGCGGACGGCCACATCCGGGCGACGTCGACGGCGTCGATCTCCTCGGTCTGGACGCCGACCGCACGTTGGGCGGCCAGGCTCGCGCGCAGGGCGTCCACATTGGGTTCGCCCACCCCCACCACGTAACCGGTCTGCCGGAATCCGATGTCGTGGCCGAAGATCTCCTCGGCCTGCTCGAAGACCTCGAGTCCGGTGGCGGCCATCGCCGCCAGCGAGCTGACGCCGTAGTGGCAGCGGACGACACCGGAGGACTTGCCGGTCATCCCGGCCGCCACGGTGTCGCGTTCGAGAACGACGACGTCGGTGACCCCTCGCCGGGAGAGTGCCCAGGCGGCGGCGGTGCCCTCGAGACCGCCGCCGACGATGACGACGTCCGCGATGTCGTTCACCGGCTCCGTCCCGGAATCCAGTCGGTGCCGGCCAGGGGGATCCGGGCCATCGCGGCCGCCTCGATCGTGACCGCGACGAGGTCCTCCGGCTCCAGGTGCTGCAGGTGCGCCTTGCCGCAGGCGCGCGCGATCGTCTGGGCCTCCATCGTCAGCACCCGCAGGTAGTTGGCCAGCCGTCGTCCGGCGTCGACCGGGTCGAGGCGCGCGGCCAGCTGTGGATCCTGGGTGCTGATGCCGGCCGGGTCGCGACCGTCCTGGAAGTCGTCGTAGTACCCGGCCGCCGAGCCGAGCCTGGCGTACTCGGCGGCGTACTTCGGGTCGTTGTCGCCGAGCGCGATGAGCGCGGCGGTGCCGATCGCGACCGCGTCGGCGCCCAGCGCCAGCGCCTTGGCGACATCGGCGCCGGTGCGGATGCCGCCGGAGACGATCAGCTGCACGCCGTCCGGCTTCTTGTGGACGCCCAGCTCCTGCAGAGCCTGCACGGCCAGCGGGATCGCGGCGAGCGTGGGGATGCCGACGTGCTCGATGAAGACGTCCTGGGTGGCGGCGGTGCCGCCCTGCATGCCGTCGACCACCACCACATCGGCGCCGGCGTGCACGGCCAGCTTGACGTCGTAGTAGGTCCGGGTCGCCCCGACCTTGACGTAGATCGGCTTCTCCCAGTCGGTGATCTCACGGAGTTCGGCGATCTTGATGGTCAGGTCGTCCGGGCCCGTCCAGTCGGGGTGCCGGCAGGCGCTGCGCTGGTCGATGCCTTCCGGCAGCGTCCGCATCCCGGCCACGCGTTCGCTGATCTTCTGGCCCAGCAGCATCCCGCCACCACCCGGTTTGGCCCCCTGGCCGAGCACGACCTCGATCGCGTCGGCCTTCCGCAGGTCGTCCGGGTTCATCCCGTATCTGGACGGAAGGTACTGGTAGACGAGGTGTTTGGACTGTCCTCGTTCCTCCGGGGTCATCCCGCCGTCCCCGGTGGTGGTGGACGTGCCGACCTGCGAGGCCCCCCGGCCGAGGGCTTCCTTGGCCTGCGCGGACAGGGCTCCGAAGCTCATCCCGGCGATCGTCACCGGCGTGCTCAGGTGCAGCGGAAAGCGGGCGTGCCGGGTGCCGAGCAGCACGTCGGTGTCGCAGCGTTCGCGGTAGCCCTCCAGCGGGTAGCGACTGATCGAGGCGCCGAGGAAGAGCAGGTCGTCGAAGTGCGGCAACGACCGCTTGGCGCCCCAGCCGCGGATGTCGTAGACGCCGGTGGCGGCGGCCCGCTGGATCGCCGCGATCGTCGCCCGGTCGAAGGTGGCCGACTCGCGCAGACCGCGCTGCTCGACCGTGAGTTCGTGGTTCATCGAGGTTCTCCCGATTCGTTCGTGGTGTTTCTCGGCGGCCGTGCGCGCCGGCGAGGGGAGTGCCGGGGCATCGGCTCAGTAGGCCGCGGAGTTGTCGACGTGGAAGTGGTAGAGCTGGCGGGCCGAGCCGTATCGCGTGTACTCGGCGGGATCGTCCTCGGTGTACCCGGCCGCTTTGAGCAGCGCGGCGAGCTCGTCGAGGTGCTCGGGCTCCATCGGCTTCCGCACGCAGTCGGCTCCCAGCGAGGCGACCTCGCCACGCACGTACAGCCGGGCTTCGTAGATCGAGTCGCCGAGACCTTCGCCGGCGTCGCCGCGGACGACGAGGCGTCCGGCTTGGGCCATGAAGGCGCTGTTGTGGCCGACATCGCCGCCGACGACGATGTCGACACCCTTCATCGAGATGCCGCAGCGGGCGCCGGCATCGCCGGCGACGACGAGCAGGCCGCCGTGGGCGGTCGCGCCCGCGGACTGCGAGGCGTTCCCCTGGACGACGACCGTCCCGCTCATCATGTTCTCGGCGACCCCGGTCCCGGCGCTGCCCCCGATGAATACGTCGGCCTGCTGGTTCGTGCCGGCGGCGTAGTAGCCGACGTGCCCGTCGACGGTCACCGTGATCGGGGCGTCGAGCCCGACGGCGATGTTGTGGGCCCCGGCCGGGTTGGCGATGACGTATTCACCGGCCGGGTCGGCGTGCAGCAGCGCGTTGACCTGGCGCAGCGGCGTGACCGCGAGGTCGAGGCGGGTGGCGGTCAGCGGTTCCATGCGTAGACGACCTCCGGTTCGGGTTCCCAGATGCGGGCGGTCTCGACTCCGGGCAGCTGGGCCAGCGCGCGGTACTCGCTGGCCATGGCGACCCAGTCGGTGGTTTCGGCGATGACCGCCGGCTTGCAGGCGATGGCGTCGCGCACCACCGCGAAGGAGTCCCGGTTGGAGACCAGCAGCGTGTAGAAGCCGTCGAAGGTCGAGCAGAGCTCTTTGAGAGCGGTCTCGACGTCGAGCCCCTGCGCCAGCCGGTCGGCGACGAAGCGGGCGCCCACCTCGGTGTCGTTCTCGCTGTCGAAGACCGCGCCGCGGGCCTGCAGCTCCCGGCGGATGGTGGCGTGGTTCGCGAACGATCCGTTGTGGACGAGGCACTGCCCGGAACCGACCGCGTAGGGGTGGGCTCCGGACGGGGTGACCGCCGACTCGGTGGCCATCCGGGTGTGCCCGACCCCTTGCCAGCCGCCGGCCTGTTGCAAGCCCCAGGCGTCGGCCAGCGCCCGCGGGTGCCCGACGCCCTTGAGCACGGTGAGGTCCTCGCCGAAGCCGGCGATCAGGCTGTCGGGAAAGCTCGCCCGGGCGGCGTCCAGCAGCCGCGATGTGGGGACGGCCGCGGTGAGCACCAGGGTCTCGTCCAGACGGGTTGCGGTGACGTCCGCGTCGAGATGGAGGGCGACCGCGGCGGCGGCCTGCTCGGCCGCCGGCTCGACGTCGAGCAGCGACACGACGGCCTGCCCGGCGGGCGACCAGGACGGATCGCCATAGACGGCGACGCCGGCGGAGTCGGAGCCGCGATCCTGCATCTCGCACAGCATGGTCGTGAGCAGCGCTCCGAGGCGGGGGTAGAGATCCGGGTTGCGCAGGTGCAACCCGACGATTCCGCACATGGGGTTCCCTTCGGGTTCCTTGGTTGTCCTTGGTTGTTTCGGCGGGCCGTCGGTTCGGACGGCGTCTGCCGCGCAGGGTCGTCGCCTCAGAAGGCCGTCAGGTAGTGGTCGACCTCCCAGGGGCTGACCGCGGTGTGCCAGGCGAAGAACTCGTCCCGTTTGAGGCTCTTGAAGTACTCCGAGACCAGCGGCTTTCCGGTGGCCTGGCCGGCCCAGTTCTCGGGCACGGCCGCGTCGAGCACGCCGGTGATCAGCGGATCGGCGTCCAGGGCGTCGACGGCGTGCAGGAGCGTGGCCGGGAGATCCGGCAGGTGCTCCGGGCAGCCGCCGAGCGTGCCGGGGTCGAGGCTGCGCTTGATGCCGTCGAGGCCGGCGCCGAGAGCGCCGGCGATGGCCAGGTAGGGGTTGGCCGAGCCGTCGCCGCCGCGTAGCTCGATCCGTTGCTCGTCGGGTATCCGGACGTAGTGGGTGCGGTCGTTGCCGCCGTAGGTCGGCCGCCGGGGAGCCCAGGAGGAACCGGACGCGGTGGATGTGGCGCCGGTGCGCTTGTAGGAGTTGACCGTCGGCGCGATCACCGCCTGGAGGGCGCTGGCGTGCTCGAGTAGCCCGCCGACGAATCCGTAGGCGAGAGGGGAGAGGCCGAGGCCGCGCTCGTCCCCGTTCGGGCTGGGGAAGGAGGGGCTGCCGCCGCTGGTCAGCGACAGGTGCAGATGCAGGCCGGATCCGGTGCGGTCGGAGAACGGCTTGGGCATGAAGGTGGCGACCATGCCGCGTTCCCCGGCGAGCACGCTGAGCAGGTAGCGCAGGGTCACCACCCGGTCTGCCGTGGTGAGGGCGTCGGCGTACTTGAAGTTCTGCTCGAACTGGCCGTTGCCGTCCTCGTGGTCGTTGGCGTAGTTGCCCCAGCCGAGCTGATTCATCGCCGTCGAGATCGAGGCGAGGTGGTCGTACATGCGGGTGAGGCCGCGAACGTCGTAGCAGGGCTGCGCGGCGTTGTCCGCGTCGTCGGCGGGCACGAGTGTGCCGTCCGGGGTGCGTTTGAGCAGGAAGTACTCGACCTCGGCGCCCACCCAGGGTTCGAAGCCCGCGTCCGCGGACCGCTGGATCAGGGCTTTGAGGATGTTGCGCGGGGCGAACGGCCAGGGCTTGCCCTCGACATGCGGGTCGCAGTGCACGATCGCCAGACCCGGCTTGACGAACGGCACGGGGGTGAAGGACGCCGGGTCGGGAACGGCGATCAGATCCGGATCCCTGGGCTCCTGTCCCATCGCGCCGACGGCGTAGCCGGCGAAGCCGACTCCGTCCTCGGCGAGTTCGTCCACGGCTTCGACCGGGACGAGCTTGGCGCAGGGCTTGCCACGCAGGTCGACGAACAGAGCGAGGATGAACGTCGTACCGGAGGCTGCGCAGAGCGACGCGAGATCGTCGGTCGGGGTCGGGGTCGGGGTCGGGGTCG
>JBDIAG010000205.1:0-7265 GCA_039812305.1 Actinomycetales bacterium
AGGCCGCCTCCTGGGGGCCGAACCGCATCGACGTCGTCGCGCGCGGCACCGACTCGGCGGTGTGGCACCGCTGGTGGGACGGTTCGTCGTGGAAGGGCTGGGAGAGCCTCGGCGGCACCATCCAGGACGGCCCGGCCATCAGCAGCTGGGGATCGGGACGCCTCGACGTCTTCGGGATCGGCACCGACCACAAGCTCTATCACAAGTGGTTCCAGGGTGGCTGGAGCGACTGGGAGAGCCTCGGCGGCTTCCTCACGTCCGAGCCCGCGGCGGTCTCCTGGGGTCCGAACCGCATCGACGTGTTCGCCCGCGGCGGCGACCACAGGCTGTGGCACCTGTGGTTCGACGGTGCGTGGCGCGGCTGGGAGCGTCTGGGCGACGCCTTCATCTCGTCGGCCCCCACCGTGGCGTCGTGGGGGGCGAACCGACTCGACGTGTTCGCTGCCGGTATCGATTCGGCGATGTGGCACCTGTGGTGGGACGGCCAGAAGTGGAGCGCTTGGGAGAGCCTCGGTGGCGTGATCGCGGAGGCACCGGGGGCCGTCTCGTGGGGGCCGAACCGGATCGACGTCTTTGCGCGCGGCGCGGATTCGCGCATGTACCAGCGGACCTGGAACGGCGTGCGGTGGATCGACTGGCAGGACGTCGGCGGTACTCTCAGTTCGGGTGTCGGCGCCAGCTCCTGGGCCGCGAATCGCCTGGACGTGTTCGTGATGGGTGCCGACAGCCACCTGTATCACAAGTGGACCGTCTGAACCGGCGGCGTGCCGTGCGGGCAGCGGACTGAACCGGGAGCGGTCATGGAACACGTCGACGCCGTCGCGGGGGAGCCGATCCGCATCGCCCTGCCGTCCCATGGCGGAGCGGGGTATCTCTGGCGACTGCGTGACGAGCCGCCCGGCCTCCGGCTGCAGGGCAGCGAGAGCCTTGCGCCGGAGTCCGGGGCGCCGCCGGGGTCGCCGCACGACACCGTGTTCACGCTCATCGCCACGGATCCGGGCACGTACGCCGCGGTCTTCGTACTGCAGCGTCCGTGGGAGTCCGAGCCCGTCGAGGAGCGTGTCGTGACCATCGAGGCGGGGACGAGTCCGGGCGGTCCGTCCCGGCCGGCGCCCGGGGAGGTCGACGACTGAGCCGGGCGCGGTCCCTCTCGGCGGGAGTGTCCGGGTTGGATCGCGTCAGGTCCGCCGGTGTGTGCTCACGGCCGTCGCGTGCCGGCGATCCGCCGGTGTGGTGCTCGTCGCCCGCCGGCCCACGATCCGCGGGCGTGCTGCTCACTGGCCCGCGGCCCACAATCCACAGCTGTGGCGCTCACAATGGAGCATGGGATCCGATCGGGCAGACGTGGTCTTCCACCGTGCCGACGCGTCCGCGGTGACGCCCCAGCTGTGGGTCGGCGGCAGTCTCCAGACCTGGCGGGGTACGGAGGCGGAGGACCAGTTGGCCGAGTTGCAGGCGGCCGGGCTGACCCACGTCCTGGACGTGCGCAAGGAGTGGTCGGACGAGCAGTGGATGCTCGAGCGGGCCACCGGGGTCGCCTACCGGCACCTCGGCGTGGACGATGCCGGTCAGCGCATGCCCGACGAATGGTTCGAGGAGGGAACGGCTTTCGTCGACGACGCGCTGGCCGGGACGAGCTCCAGGGTGCTGGTGCACTGTCACATGGGCATCAACCGCGGCCCGTCGATGGCCTTCGCCTGCCTGCTGAGACAGGGCTGGGATCCGGTCGCCGCCCTCATCGCGATCCGGCGGGCACGTCCGATCGCCTGGATGGACTACGCCGGGGACGCCACCGACTGGTGGGCCCGGCGTTCCGGTCTCTCCGACGAACTGCGGGCCTGGCACAAGGAGCAGGTGACACTGTGGCGCCGCCGCCTCGGCCTGGACCGCGCGGGGGTCTACCGCGGTCTGCGCTGACTTGCCGCTGACTTGCCCTGACCTGGGCTGGGCATCCAGTCAGGGGTGAGCATCCGGTGAGCGACCGAGCAGCCCGTCAGAGGCCGAGCATCCAGTGGGAGGCCGAGCATCCGGCGATAACTGGCTGTCGAGCCGCTACCTGGATGCCCGGTGGGCGGTGGTCCTACTCCGGCCGGGGTGTGCAGACGCAGGCGCGGTTGCCGTCGGCATCCGCGAGCACTGTGAAAGCCGGTGCGTGCGAGTCGTCCACGATCACGCCGCCGGCCGCCACGGCCGCCGCGATCCGCTGGTCGGCCACCTCCTCCCCCACCCAGAGATCGACGTGCATCCGCTGCCGCGGCGTCTCGCGCTCCTCGGTCGGCTGGAACCAGAGCAACGGGGACTGTCCGGTGGGGTCGATCACATCGTCGTCGTAGGTCGAGGCGTCACCGGTCAGCAGGGCCGCCCAGAAGGGCCCGATCCGGGAGCGGTCCGCGGTGTCGAGGCCGAGCTCCACGACGTGGAGGCCGGCCGGGTCCGGCTTGATGCCGCGATCGGCCGCGAGCTGGCTGATCGTGCGCGCCAGATCGACGTCCCGCTGCGTGAGGGCGCCCACGTCGTGGGAGATGAGGCTGAGTTCGACCGTCGGATAGGTGAGGGTCACGTCCGGATGATGGTTGGCGGCCTCGGCCGCTTCCGTGATCGCGGTGACGAACGACAGGCCGGTGACGAAGTCGCCGGTCTTGAAGCGGGCCCAGAGGGGGCGGCCGAGCCGCCGCCAGTCGGTGAGGCCGGCGTCCAGGATCTGCGCAGGGCTGAGCTTCTCCATTCCGCCAGTCTTGCGCGGTGCCACCCGATGTCAAGCGCTGGCGAGGACGGCTTGCGCGCGGATCGTCCGCGCTCATACTGGACGAGCCCGGTGGACACCCCAGCCAAGGAGGCTGACCATGATCGATCACTTCGGCATCAACTGCGCGGACCTCGACGAGTCAAAGTCCTTCTACGACAAGGTTCTCGGCACACTCGGGCATGGTCGGCTGATGGACTTCGGAGTCGCCGTCGGCTACGGGACCACGCAACCGCATTTCTGGATCTCCACCTTCGACGGGGTCGGTCCGAACCGGGAGACGCACATCGCCTTCCAGGCTCCGGACGCGGCCACCGTGCGGGCCTTCTACGACGCCGCGATCGAGGCGGGCGGAAGTTCGTTGCACGAGCCGCGGATGTGGCCGGAGTACCACGATCACTATTACGGCGCCTTCGTGCGCGATCCGGACGGGAACAACGTCGAGGCCGTCTGCCACACCGCCGATCCGGCGAATCTGTGACCCGGCCGCCCACCGATCCGAGGCTCCGGCCGGGTGGCCGGCAGTTGGTAGGCTGACTCGTCATGATCCAGGCGGCGTCGGAGCCAGGCACGCGTCGCCCGACGCTCAAGTCCGTCGCGACCGCCGCCGGCGTCTCCGCCTCGACGGCGTCCCTGGTGTTCTCCGGCAACGGTCCCGTCGCCGAGGCGACCAAGAAGCGTGTGCTGCGTGTCGCCGCCGAACTCGGCTATTCCGGTCCGGATCCGCTCGCCGCCTCCCTGCGTCGCGGCCGAGCCGGGGTCGTCGGCGTCGTGGTCGGCGGCTCGGTGCAGTTCGCGTTCCGGGATCCGTACGCGGTGCTGGTCGCCGACGGTCTGGCCGCCGAGCTCGAGCAGGCCGAGACCGGCATGCTGCTGTTGTCCCAGCGGGCGGGGGACCGGTCGATGCTGCTGGAGCGGTTGCGCCGCACCGCGCTCGACGCGGTGGTCTTCTTCGGCTGCGGTCCCCGGGATGCCGCGCTGGTGCCGTATCTGCGCGAACGGGGCATCCCGATGGTCGCGCTCGGCGGTCCGTACGCGCCGGGGGTCGTCAACATCGACGTGGACAACCGGGCGGCCATGCACACCCTCATCGCCCATCTGCGCGAACTCGGGCATCACCGGTTCGGCGTGGTGTCGCTGCCGCGGTCGCTGTCGGACGAGATCCAGCCGCGCGTGCAGCTGATGCCACTGGCGGACGCCCGTCCGGAGGAGCCGTCCCCGTCCTATTCGGTGGACGTCACGGCCCGCCTGATCGGGCTGGCCGAGGTGCTCGACCCCGCCACCCCGACCGCCGTGGTGGCCAATTCGGAAGCTTCGCTCGGGGCCTCGGCCGGGGCCGCGTTGCTCGATCTGCCCGAGCCGCCGACGGCGGTCATCGCTCTCTCGGACGTGCTCGCGCTCGGCGTGATCCGGGCGGCCGAGGATCGTGGCCTGTCGATTCCGGAGGACCTCAGCGTCACCGGCTTCGACGGCGTCCCGCTGCCGTGGTGGCCCGGCGAGCTGACGACCGTCGTCCAGCCGGCCCGGGAGAAGGGCGTGACCGCCGGTCGGCTGGTGCGCAACCTGCTGGCCGGGGAACGTCCCGGCGACGTGGTCTTGGAGACCGAACTGAGGATCGGGTCGTCCACCGCGCCGTGCCCTGGTGATGCCGGCGCTGGTGATCCTGGGCCTGGCGATGCGGACCTTGCTGATTCTGGTCCTGGTCCTGGTGCTGGCCCTGGTGATGTCGGTTCCGGTGGCCCCGACCCTGGCGATCCCGACCCCGGTGAGCCGAGTCCCGGTTAGTCGAGTCCCGGTCCGCCGAGCCCGGCGGTCAAGAGCTGAGAAGCCAGCTCTCCCAGCTGTTCTGGGTAGATCGTCTCGGTGGTCAGGCGTAGTTGGCGCGGGTGCCACCAGCGGAAGTCCTGCAGGATGCGATGCTCGAGTTCCGTCCAGTGCCGGCGTTCGAGCCGGGGTTCGCTCGTGATGAGGGCGGGGAAGAGATGCTCGTGCTGCACGAGGAAGACATCGACGAACGGGAACGAGACGGTCCGCTCCAGGCAGGAGTCACCGACCCAGTCCGGTGTCAGGCCGGTCTCCTCGAGCGTCTCCCGGATCGCCGCCGAACGATGGTCCTCGCCGGGCTCGCAGCCCCCGCCGGGGGTGATCCACCAGGGACGGTCGGTGCTGCCGGTGTCGTGTCCGCGGATGAGCAGCACCCGGTCATGCTGATCGAACAGGATCAATCGGCCGGCCTCGCGCTCGAGCCGGGGCAGCTCCGCAGACATGATCCGACCCTAGTGCTGGCGGGCACGTCCTCAAGCCTCCTTCCTGGCTGGTCGGCGCAGGGAGTCGGCGACAGGGGCGGCTGCGGGCGCGACCATCAGCCGCCAAAGCCCAGCCCCATCCGCCTGCTCCGCCGCCGCGACGGCGGCGTCGATGCCGTCTCATCCAGGCGCTTGGTCAGGTCGGCGTGGGCGAGCGTCGTCGGGTGGCCCTCAACCCTCTGGCGCTGCGCCGGCACGCGGAACAGTGCCAGAGGCGGTTCGCGGGGTGGCTTGGTGATTCTGGGTGCTGCGCCGGCACGCTGGGCAGCGCCGGAGGCGGTTCGTGAGATGGCTGGGTGCTTCACTCTGGCAATGCCCCGTCAGCTCCCACGGGTCCCGATCCCCTCAGCCGTCCGGGAGCGACCGCCGAGGTGGGGTGCTAGGGCGAGGTCGGCTCGCCGATCCCCTCAGCCGTCCGGGAGCGATCTCTCTGGCAATGCCCCGTCAGACGGAGCACTGCCGGAGGGCCCTGCACGCCAACTCAGGGCGATATCCGAATAGCAATATTTGCCCGAGTCCCGGTGTTCGTGGGGAGGCTCGGCGTTCGCCGTTTCGTCGGTTCGGGCAAGACCGCGCCTCGGTCCCGTGCCGAGCAGCCACCTATTCGCGCATTGACCAGGTATGTGTCGAGCAGCCAGCGATCGCTGGCTGCTCGGCCGACAACCGGTCAGCGTGCGAACACCTGGTCAACAGAGCAGCCGCTCGGACGGGCTCGAACCCGACAAGACGCCGATACCTCGCCTCCATGACCTCTTAGGTCTCTGACGGAAATCTGCATGAACGTGGAGATCCTGACAGGAACTGTCCGGAATACCTGGTGGTCTGGTTCTACCCGAATCAAGGAGCGATGATGAACGACCCACGCAGCGACGTCCGCAAGGCTCTCGACCAGGTGCAGACACTGATCGACGGCACTCGTCCCGACCAGGCCGGTCTCCCGACACCGTGCGCGGAGTTCGACGTCGATCGGCTGATCGGTCACCTGGTGGGTGTGGTGGCCCGCATCGGCACCGTGCTCAGCGGCCGGCCCTTCGGGGAGGCTCGAGTCGACCAGACGATGACGGATTGGAAGAAGGCCTGGGACGAGCAGCGGGCCGTGACCGAGAAGGTGCTGGCCGACGACCAGTGCCTGACCAGGATGGTCCAGGTGCCGTGGGGCAGCATCCCCGGCGCCGCCGCCCTGCAGGGATATGTCGGCGAACTGACCGTTCACGCCTGGGACCTGGCCAGGGCGACCGGGCAGCAGGTGACCGACAACGGCCTGGCCGAGCGCGTGCTGGCGCACTACTCCGCGATCCTGCCACCGGCACCGCGTGAGGGCCTGCCGTTCGGTCCCGTCGTCGAGGTGGGTCCGGACGCCACCCTCTACGAACGCGTGATCGCCTGGACCGGTCGCGATCCCCGCTGGGCCCTGGCTGCCGGGTAACCGTTTGGGCGATTCCGCCTCCCGCTTTCCGCCTCCCGCCTCCCGCCTCCCGGCGCCCGGCGATCGCGTGGGCCGATGGCGCCCGGTGGCCGCTGACTTCCGTGTCGACCGGTCCGGGCGCTCGCGGCTGGCCCGGCCCGGGCACGTGCGGACGCGAACCCGGCTTGTCCGGTGGGAATGCCGGGCAGGTGGGGGCGGGCCTGGTGAGTGGTGCGGACGCGAACCCGGCTGGCTTGACCGGGTGTTCGCGCGTTGACCGGTTGTCGGCCGAGCAGCCGGCGATCGCTGGTTGCTCGGCCCGTAGCTGGTTGTTCGGCACGTACGCGGTCAGTGGCGGCCGTCCCATCGGCGTCCGCGTGGCGAATGGATGCGGCGGGTGAGCGTGCGCGCGGGTTGGCACCCCGCCGGTGGGCTCGCGTCGTGTCCATTCGCTGGTCCGGGTCGCGTCCGCCCAGGCTTGACCGGGTGTTCGCGCGTTGGCCGGTTGTGGGCCGAGCGGCCGGCGATCGCTGGCTGTTCGGCCCGTAGCTGGTTGTCGCGCACGTACGAGGTCAACTGAGGCACGAGTGGGCTTGTCCGGTGGGGAGTGCGCCGGGCATGTGGGGCGGGCTCGGTCAGTGGTGCGGACGCGCGTCCGTCCGGCTTGACCGGGTGTTCGCGTGTTGACCGATTGTCAGTCGAGCGGCCGGCGATCGCTGGTTGTTCGGCCCGTAGCTGGTTGTTCGGCACGTATGCGGTCAGTGGGCGAGCCAGGGAGTCTCCGGTAAGGGTGTGGCCGCCCGGTGGGGGT
>JBDIAG010000206.1:0-7264 GCA_039812305.1 Actinomycetales bacterium
ACCTCGCTCATCAGGCCCGCGAGCATCCGGACGAACCCGTGCTCGGGAAGCGGGAGTTCTGGCGGGAGAAGTACGCCGAGCAGGAGGTGAACCCCGGAAGTCGGTGCTGCTGAAGGTGCGACGACGAAATGCGTTTCCCGGCGTTCCCCCAGGTGCGGTTGAGGGAACCACGCCACGACTGCTGCGACACTGAGCGAATGATCACCTCCAGACGCCTCAGTCCGGCCTTGCTGGCCGTCGGCCTGGTTCTGACCGGCTGCTCCGGTGACGGGTCGGAGAAGGCCGACGCCGGCGCCATCACCGAGTGCCAGAACATCGCCAGCGAGCTGCAGCAGATCGGTGACGACGTGAGCAGCCTTCCGGGCAAGATCCCCGGAGACCTGGCCGGCGCCGAGGAGACGGTGAAGTCGGCGATCGGTCGCGCCGGCGGGCTCTCCGACACGGTCACCGACCCGGAACTGCGGGCGAAGCTGTCCACGCTCACCGACTCCCTGAGCGACCTGCAGAAGAAGGCGGACAACGCGGCCTCCGACCCGGTCGGCAACGCCAGCGCCCTGCTCAAGTCGGTCTCGAACACGAGCACCGCCTACAACGAGCTCAAGGACTACTGCGGCGTCTAGTCCCGGCGCTGGACCCTAGCGTGGAGCATTCCTGTTGCCAGGCAACACATATGTTCCGCTCGGGTGCGACGGCGGGACGGACGTGACATCTGTCATCGACGGTCCGTGAGGAGGGCATCTGAACCGGTGAGCTCACGCACTGGGTGACGCCCGGCCGGCGTCGCACGCTGGAAGGCATGACGACACCAGTGATCACCGCCTCCGGAGTTCGCCGTTCCTATCGCGGTTCCGGGCCCGCGTTCGAGGCCGTGCGCGGCGTCGACCTGCGCGTCGACCACGGCGAGCTCTTCGCGCTGCTCGGCACCAACGGAGCCGGGAAGACCTCACTGCTGGAGGTGATCGAGGGTCTCGCCCCGGCGACCAGCGGCCGGGTCCGGGTCTTCGGGCACGATCCCTATCGCGAGCGCTCCCGGGTTCGGCCCCGCACCGGCATGGTGCTGCAGGAGGCGGGATTCCCGTCCGACGTCACGACGTCGGAGATGCTCAGGACGTGGGCAGCGATCCAGGGCCGCGGGCTCTCACGCACCCACGCCGACGACACGCTCGCCGCCGTCGGGCTCTCCCGGCGTGCCTCCGTCACCGTGTCCAGCCTCTCCGGCGGCGAGCGCCGGCGACTCGACCTGGCGCTGGCGCTGCTCGGCCGTCCGGACGTGCTGTTCCTCGACGAACCGACCACCGGGCTCGACCCCGAATCGCGCCGCGACGCGTGGTCGATCGTCCGCTCCCGGCTGGACGACGGAGCGACCGTCGTGCTGACGACGCACTACCTCGAAGAGGCCGAGGAGCTCTCGGACCGGCTGGCGATCATGCATGCGGGCCGGATCGTGCGGGAGGGCACCGTCGCCGACATCGTGGCGGGGGAACCGGCCCGGATCGGGGTGACCCTCCCGGCCGGTTCGCCCGCTCCGCCTCCGCTGCTCGGCCGGGCCCGGAGGACGGCGGGCACCCGCTACGAGGTGACCACCCCGCGGCTGCAGGACGACCTGCTGACGCTGCTCACCTGGGCCGAACGTCACGAGGTGACGCTCGCCGACCTCGACGCGCGACCGGCCTCACTGGAACAGGCCTTCCTGGCGATCGCGGAAGGCAGCGGTGCCCCGGACAAGCTGGCCGCCTGACCCGAACCCATTGGAGAACCCGATGACCCTCACTGCTGAAACCGCCCCACCGGCAAAGGTTTTCTCCCCACGCCGGATCCTCGCGCTGGCCCGGCTCGAGCTGACGATGCTGCGCCGGAACAAGACCGCCCTGTTCAACGCGCTGATGCTGGGCCCGCTCATGGTCGCGTTGATCAGTTCCTTCGACCTGCCGGGCGCGACCGCCGACCCGGCCGGGCGGGCGACGAGCCTCCTCATCGCCCTGGCGGTCTTCTCGCTCGTGTTCGCCTCCTACTACACCCTCTGCACGACCGCGGTGGCCCGCCGCGAGGAACTGACGCTGAAACGCCTGATCACCGGCGATCTCACGAAACCGGAAGTGCTGGTGGCGATCAGCGTGCCCTGCTTCGCCGTCATCCTCGGCCAGGTGGTGGTCGGTGCCCTCGCCATCGCCCTGCTGGTCGGGCGTCCGACCGCGGTCAACCCGGTGCTTGCCGTCCTGGGGTTGCTGCTCGGGTTCTCGGCCCTCGCCGTACTCGGCTACGCGACGGCCATCGTCACCCGCACCGTGGAAGCCGCCCAGATCACGACCCTGCTGCCGCTCGGGGTGCTGATCGCCCTGTCGGGGTCGATGTTCCCGTTCGCGTTGATGAACCCCGGGCTGCGGATCGTCGCCGAACTGTCTCCGCTGGGCGCCGTCAACGCCCTGATGCACCTCGGTCTGTCCGGCACCACGCCCGAGGGTGAGGTCGTCGACCTGGCCGCCACGTTCGTCGAAGCCGTGCCACCGACGGTCGCCCTGGTGGCCTGGACCCTGCTCGGCGCGATCCTGGTGGCCCGCCTCCTGCCGTGGGAACCGCGCCGGTGAGCCGAAACGGGCCGGCACTGGTTAGGGCCCGCCGGGAAACAAACACTGCACCGTTTATCTCCCGGCGCACCCTTAGGTTGGCAGGATGACGACGTCCTCGGCCGGGTTGTGGGGCTGGAGCCGGCGCAACAATCCGGAGCGCTTCGAGACGATGACGCTCGCCTCGGTCAGCGTCCTCTTCGGCCTGGAGATTCTGGCCGCCCTGGCGGTGCTCACCCAGGCATCGCTCCGGACGGACGGCTGGGCGCTCGGTTACGCCGTGCTCGCCTCGGTCCACGCCGTCCTGGGCATCCAGGTGTTCCGCTCGGCTCTGCTCTCGGTGCGCGACTCGGACATCGTCGACCGGCGCCGGGTGGCGGTTCTCGTCGCGCTCACCGTGGCCTTGTGGGCCATAGCTGGTATGCGGTACCAACCGCCGGATTTCGATCCCGTGCTCACCTGGAGCCTGCTCGTCCCGGCGGCCGGCCTGGCCGCCGCGGTCTCGCCGCTGCCGCCGGTGCGCTACCTCGTGCTGTTCGCGCTGGCCCTGCTGGCGCCGATCGCCGTCGTGCTGATGCTGGCGGGTGCGCCGTCCGGACAACTGGTCGCGCTCGGGTTCTCCGGCATCCTGCTCCTGCTGACGATGGCCCTGTCCTGCCGGATGTCGGTGTGGATGATGGCCGTGGTGTGGGAACTGGACGACGCCCGCGCGGTCGCGGGCCGGCTCGCCGTCGCCGAGGAGCGGCTGCGGTTCTCCCGGGATCTGCACGACGTGTTCGGCCGCACCCTGTCGACCGTCGCGGTCAAGAGCGAGTTGGCCGCAGCTCTGGCGCAGCGTGGTGATCCGCGCGGGCCGGCGGAGATGCTGGAGGTCCGCCGCATCGCCCACGAGGCGCTGCGCGAGGTGCGCGAGGTGGCGCAGGGCTATCGCGCGGCCGATCTGGACACCGAGATCGCCGGTGCCCGCGAGCTGCTGCGGTCGGCCGGAGTCGAGTGCCGGGTCGCCGGCGAAGGACTCGACCTCCCGGAACCGGTCGCCGAGGCGTTCGCCTGGGTGGTGCGCGAGACGGTGACCAACGTGGTGCGGCACTCCCGGGCGACGCGGTGCGACATCGACGTTCGCGACGAGCCCGGGTGGTACCGCGTGCTCATCCGCAACGACGGTGCGGCCGAGGACGGTCAGCCGCGATCCGGCAGCGGCCTGGCCGGTCTGCGAGAACGGCTGGCGAGCCGAGGCGGAGAGGTCGCGATCAGTTCCGACGGCGGTCTGTTCGTCGTCGAGGCCCGGCTGCCGGGCGGGGCCGTGGAGGAGGCATCGTGACGATCCGGGTATTGCTGGCCGAGGACGAGACGCTGATCCGCGACGCGGTGGCGACCTTGCTCGGCCTCGAGGACGATCTGGAGGTGGTCGCGGTCGCGGGCTCGGGGGACGAGGCACTGGCCGCGGCGATCAAGCACTCCCCGGACATCGCCCTGCTCGACTTGCAGATGCCCGGGCTGGACGGCATCGAGGTGGCCGAGCGACTCGCCACCGAGCTCCCGTCCTGCGGCTGCCTGATCGTCACCAGCCATGGCCGTCCCGGCTATCTGCGACGCGCGTTGGAGGCGGGGGTGCGCGGGTTCCTGCCGAAGACGTCGTCGGCGGCGGTGCTCGCCGGGGCCGTCCGCACCGTGCACGGCGGCGGACGCTACGTGGACCCGGAGCTCGCCGCCGACACGATCGCGGCCGGGGCCAGCCCCCTCACCCCGCGAGAGAGCGACGTGCTCGAACTGGCCGCGGACGGAGCCCCGGTCGAGGAGATCGCCGCCCGGGCCCACCTCTCCCCCGGAACGGTACGCAACTACCTGTCGGCCGCCGTCGCCAAGCTGGCCGTGACGAATCGGCACGAAGCCGTCCGGGTCGCCCGCGAGCGCGGCTGGCTGTAGACACGGCGTCAGGCGAGCACCAGGACCAGGTCGCCCCCGTCGACGGTCTGCGTGCCGGAGAAGGCGATCCGCTGGACGGTGCCGGCCCGCGGAGCGGTGATCGCCGCCTCCATCTTCATCGCCTCGATCGTCGCGATCGTCTGACCCGCCTCGACCTCGTCGGCCCGGCCGACGACGACGGTCACCGCGCCCTGGAACGGCGCGGCGACGTGACCCGGGTCGGCGGGGTCGGCCTTCTCGGCCGCCGCGACGGCCGAGCTCACTCCGCGATCGCGCACGCTGATCGGACGCAGCTGGCCGTTGATGACGGCCATCACGGTGCGGAACCCGCGCTCGTCGGGTTCCGAGATGGCTTGCAGCCCGAGGAAGATCGTCACGCCCGCATCCAGCTCGACCCGATGCTCGACGCCCTGGCGCAGGCCGTAGAGGTAGTCGATCGTCGGCAGCACGGACACGTCCCCGTAGGTGGCGCGCACCTCACGGAAGTCCCGGGCCGGGCCGGGGAACAGCAGCTCGTTGAGGGTCTCCCGGCGCCGTTCGCGCAGTCCCGTCCGCTGCTCCTCGGTGAGTTCGCCGGACGGCGCCTGCCAGGGCCGTCCCTCGATCGCGCGGGAGCGGAACGGCTCGGGCCAGCCCCCGGGCGGGTCGCCCAGCTCGCCGTGCAGGAATCCGATGACCGAGGCCGGGATGTCGAACCGCTGCGGGTTGGCGGCGAACTCGGCGGGGTCCGCGCCCACGGCCACCAGGTGCAACGCCAGATCGCCGACCACCTTGGACGACGGCGTCACCTTGACGATGTGGCCGAGGATCCGGTCGGCCGCGGCGTACATGTCCTCGATCTGCTCGAACTTCTCGCCCAGCCCCAGCGCGATCGCCTGCTGCCGCAGATTGGAGAGCTGGCCGCCCGGGATCTCGTGGGTGTAGACGCGGCCGGTCGGAGCGGGGAGCCCCGATTCGAACGGCGCGTAGACGCGGCGGACGGCCTCCCAGTACGGCTCCAGGGCGCAGACCGCGGCCAGGGACAGGCCGGTCTCCCGCGGGGAGTGGTCGGTGGCCGAGACCAGTGCGGACAGCGGCGGCTGCGAGGTGGTGCCGGCCATCGAGGCGGCCGCCGCGTCGACCGCGTCCACCCCGGCGTCGATCGCCGCGAGCAGGGTGGCGAGCTGGCCGCCGGCGGTGTCGTGGGTGTGCAGGTGCACCGGCAGGTCGAACTCGCGCCGCAGCGCGGTGACCAGCCGACCCGCCGCCGGTGCCCGGAGCAGGCCGGCCATGTCCTTGATCGCCAGCACGTGGGCGCCCGCGGCCACGATCCTCTCGGCGAGCCGCAGGTAGTAGTCGAGGGTGTACAGCTGCTCGGCCGGATCGGCGAGATCGCCGGTGTAGCAGAGCGCGACCTCGGCGATCGTGCTCCCGGTCTCGAGCACGGCGTCGATCGCCGGCCGCATCTGCTCGACGTCGTTGAGGGCGTCGAAGATCCGGAACACGTCGATGCCGGTGGCGGCCGCCTCCTCGACGAAGGCGGTGGTGACGTCCGTCGGATACGGGGTGTAGCCGACCGTGTTGCGGCCACGCAGCAGCATCTGCAGGCAGATGTTGGGGACCGCCTCGCGCAACGCGGCGAGCCGCTCCCACGGATCCTCGGCGAGGAAGCGCAACGCCACGTCGTAGGTCGCTCCACCCCAGGCTTCGATCGACCACAGCTGCGGAGTCGTCCGCGCCACGTGCCCGGCGACGGCGAGCAGGTCGCGGGTGCGCACCCGGGTGGCCAGCAGCGACTGGTGCGCGTCCCGGAAGGTGGTGTCGGTGACGGCGACCCGCGACTGGTCGCGCAGGGCCCGCGCGAAAGCGTGCGGGCCGAGCGCGCGCAGCGCCTGCCGGCTGCCCTCCGGAGCGGGCGCGGCCAGGTCGATGGCGGGAAGCTTGCTGACCGGATCGACGCTGACCGGCGCGGGCCCGTGCGGCTGGTTGACCGTCACGTCGGCGAGGTAGGCGAGAAGTTTGCTGCCCCGGTCGCCGGGGGCCCGGGCGTGCAGCAGCTGCGGGTGGGTCTCGATGAAGGACGTGGTGACCCGGCCGGCCCGGAAGTCCGGGTCGTCGAGCAGCGCCTGCAGGAAGGCGATATTGGTGGCGACGCCGCGGATCCGGAACTCCGCGACCGCGCGCCGGGCCCGTTCGACCGCCTTGCCGAAGGTCTGGCCCCGGCAGGTGAGCTTGGCCAGCATCGAGTCGAAGTGCGGGCTGACCTCGGCGCCGGTGAAGGTGGTGCCGCCGTCGAGCCGGATGCCCGCTCCACCCGGCGACCGGTAGGCGGTGATCCGGCCGGTGTCCGGCCGGAAGTTGTTCGCCGGGTCCTCGGTGGTGATCCGGCACTGCAGGGCGGCTCCGTGCAGCGCGACGCCGTCCTGGGTCAGCCCGAGATCCGCCAGGGTCTCGCCGGCCGCGATGCGCAGCTGCGACTGCACCAGGTCGACGTCGGTGACCTCCTCGGTCACGGTGTGCTCGACCTGGATCCGCGGGTTCATCTCGATGAACACGTACCGCCCGGCGGGATCGAGCAGGAACTCGACCGTGCCGGCGTTGACATATCCAATGTGGCGGGCGAACCGGACGGCATCGGCGCAGATCCGCTCGCGCAGCGCCGGGTCGAGGTTCGGTGCGGGTGCGATCTCGACGACCTTCTGATGCCGCCGCTGCACCGAGCAGTCGCGCTCGAAGAGGTGGATGACGTCGCCGCCCGCATCGGCGAGGCTCTGCACCTCGATGTGCCGCGGGGC
>JBDIAG010000207.1:0-7234 GCA_039812305.1 Actinomycetales bacterium
AGCACCCGGTCGCCGGTCACCAGTAGCGACGACTGCATCGCCAGCGCGTAGTCGTGCGCCCGCTCCGGCAGTTCCACCCGTCCCAGCACCCGCGGCTGTTCGCCCGAGGTGTCGAGGACGACGAGGCTCGCATCGCGAGTCGTCACCAGCAGTCTGCCGGACGTCTTCACGACGTCCGCCTCGTCGACGCCCGCCTCCTGGACGTTCGTGCCGTTCGGCCCGTTGCCGACTGCTCCGGCGGCGTCCCGGCCCGCGGACTCACTGGCGGCGGCCAGCGGCACCGCCATGCCCCAGCCGCCCGGAACGTCGATGCCGAACGGCCCCACCTGACCGGCGAGGGCCGTCGTGAACCAGTCGTCCACCGCCTGACAGCTGTCGAAGGTGCTCAGCCCGGAGGCGGCGGCCGGTGCCGACCCGGGCCCGCCGATCAGCGTTGCCGAGACCACTCCGGTCAGGGCGAGCGCCCCGAGTCCGATCACCCACTTCCGCCGGCCGGTGAGCAGCCGGGTCTCCGGGCGAACCGGGCCTTCGCCCGGGCCGTTGTTACCTGTGTCGTCCATGACGGCCTCCCCGCGTGCGGACCCTTCGGGTGATCCGATGTCCGCTGGCGTGGACGCAGCCGGTGGATCTGAGGTTCCGTACTCTTGCCTGGTGAGTTTCGGCCGCGGTCCGGCGCGCTCACGGATAGCCGATTTCGACCCTCGCAACCCGGCCACCTAAGGTTGACTGGTTGCTTTGAAGTGTCAGGTCCGGAGCTGACCGGTCAGCCCGGGTCCCAGAGGAGGAGACGGCGTGCGCGCGAGACTGCTGCGGGCCAGTTGGCCCACGGTGGCCGTACTCGCCGTACTCGGAGTGATCGCCGCCGGGGTGGGCGTCGGGCTGCGGACAATCTGGCTGCCGTCCTCGAGCTACGTCGCGACCGCGACGATCCCGCCGAACACTCCCGCGGTCGTCACCGCCCCCGGCGTCCTGGAGATGATGCCCGGCCCGGTGCAGGTGACCGCCAAGGGCTCGCCGGACGCGACCCTGCTGATCGCTCGCGGGCGCGAGGCGGACGTCCAGGCCTGGGTGCAGGGCTCGCAGGTCGCCACCATCACCGGTCTGGCCGCGCCGAACACGCTCTCGGTCGCCACCGAGAAGGCCAACCAGGTGCTGCCCGACCCGGCCACGTCCGACCTCTGGGTCGACTCGGTGACCGGCAAAGAGGTCGCGAACTACACCTACCGGCAGACGGCCGGGCGCTACCTGCTCCTGCTGGGAACCGTGGGCGGCCCCGGCGCGCCGGCCACGGTGACGCTGACCTGGCCGCAGGCGATCGTCACGCCGTGGTCCTGGCCGCTGATCGGAATCGGGTCGGTGCTGCTCCTGGCCGCCCTCGTCGTGGCCATCGTGGTGTTCGGGCGGGCCCGGCGGAAGGCCGCCGAGGAAGTGAGCATCACCCTGCGACCGAAGGTGAGCCTCGTGCGCGAGGGCCGGGAAGACGCCGAGTCGGCCGCGACGGTCGAGATGACGCCCTCGCCGGTGGACGAGACCGTCGAGATGCGCAAGCCGGACGAGGGGGAGCCGTCGTGAAGCGTCGTCGAGCCCTCGTCGCGAGCGTCCTCCTCGCGGGCGGCCTGGCCCTGAGCGGCTGCGCCGACGCCGAGCTGCCCACCCCCCAGCCCCGTCCGACCTCCGAACAGGTTCCGGTGATGTCGGCCGCGCAGGTCGACGCCGTGCTCGACCGGGTGGTGACCGGGGTCGCGCTCGCGGACACGTCCCACGACGCGCAGATCCTCGGCGAGGTCGCCGACGGCCCGGCGCTGAGCACCCGGTCGGCGCGTTACCAGATGGTCACCAAGGATCCATCGCTGCCGGCCCCGGCAGCGATCGGCGGTGAGCAGCTCCAGGTCGTCGTACCGGCCGCGCAGGACTGGCCCCGCAGCATTCTGGTGGTGACCCGTCGCGACGCGCAGGACACCCTGCCGCAGCTGCTGGTGCTCACCCAGCCCACCCCCCGCGCGCAGTACAAGCTGACCGCCAACGTCGCCATGCTCGGCGGCGCGACCCTGCCGCTGACCGAGCCGGTCCGCGTCGGGGTGCCGGTGCGCCGGGCTGGCCAGAGCGACGGGCTGGCGATCGCGCCCCGACCGGCGCTCGACCTGTACGCGGCGATCCTCAACCAGTCCAACCCCCAGGGGGCGGAGGCGATCGCCGGCAGCCCCCTCACCCAGGCGCTGATCCAGGCCCAGGACGCGGTCCGCAACAACCTGACGGTCGCCTGCCAGGGCTGTTTCACGGTGGCCTTCGACGACCGGGCCACCGGCACGATGTGGTCCTTCGACACCTCCGACGGCGGCACCCTGGTGATCGGCGAGGTCGTGCAGAATGCGAAGCTGGTTTCCCAGCAGGGGTTCCAGCAGCAGCTGACCCCGGAGGCGGTCGCCCTGAGCGGGGTGGCCAGCATCACCAAGGAGGCGACGTTGACCCGGACGATCCTCGTCGGCCTGCACATCCCGGCGAAGTCCGCTGATCAGCCCGTCAACGTCGTCGCCGGTCAGGACTGGCTGACCAGTGTGAACGCCTCCTAGATTTTGTGGACGTACCCGTCCATACCTCACCGAGACAAGCCGACAATCAGCCACGTTTGGACACCACGATGACGAATCAGCCCCAGCCCCGCGGTGTGAACCTGCGCGGGGCCGTCGACCTCTCCGGCCTGACCCGTCGCGGACAGGCCGGTTCGGCTCAGTCCCGCCCGCCGGCCGGTGCCGCATCCGGCGCTCCCGGTGGGGGCTCGGCGAGCGCGGCGGGGCAGCCCGCGGTCGCGTCCCTGGTCGTGGACGTGACGAGTGCCAACTTCGAGCAGGTGCTGTCGCTGTCCGGAACCGTCCCGGTGGTGCTCGACCTGTGGGCGGACTGGTGCCAGCCGTGCAAGCAGCTCTCGCCCGTGCTGGAGAAGCTGGTCACCGACGACGACGGCCGCTGGCTGCTGGCCAAGATCGACGTGGAGGCGGAGAAGGAGATCGCCGCCATGCTCCGCGTGCAGTCGCTGCCGACGGTGATCGCGGTGGTCGGCGGGCGTCCGGTGCCGCTGTTCCAGGGCGCGCTGCCCGAGGCGCAGGTGCGGCAGGTGCTGGACGAGCTCCTCACCGTGGCCGAGCAGAACGGGGTGCGCGGCCGGCTCAGCGTCGCCGGCGAGGCGCCCCAGGGCGAGCCGGAGGAGCCGCCGCTGCCGCCGCTGCACCAGAAGGCCTACGACGCGCTCGAGGCGGGGGACCTGGATGCCGCGGCACAGGCCTACCAGCAGGCGCTGAAGGAGAACCCGGGCGACGCGATGGCCAAGGCGGGCCTGGCGCAGGTGTCTCTGCTGCAGCGGGTCTCCGCGATCGACCTGGCCCAGGCGCGGGCCGCGGCGGCCGCCGACCCGGGCGATGTCGAGGCGGCCCTCGTCGTCGCCGACGTGGATCTCGCCGGGGGACACGTCGAGGACGCCTTCGCGCGCCTCGTCGACGTGGTGCGGGTGACCGCCGGGGACGACCGGGATCGGGTACGCACCCGGCTTCTCGAGCTGTTCGAGGTCGTCGGCTTCGACGACGAGCGGGTGGTCAAGGCCCGGCGGGCGCTCGCCAGCGCCCTGTTCTGACTACAGCGGCCGCCCGTCGTACAGGAGCACGGTCGGCCCCGGCAGCCGACCCGAGACCCGGGCCCGGTGCACGGCCCGCACCCGGCGGACGAGCGCTTCGGGGGCCTGGCCGTCGAGATCGTCGGGGTGCACCCACAGCGCGCGGGAGAGCTCGCCGTCCGGGAAGCTCAGCCCGTCGGCGAGGGCGACGGGGTGCGAGCCGCCGTCGAAGATCGCCAGCTCGATGTCGCCCCGCCGTCCGTTGTCGGGACAGAAGTCGAGCGCGAGCAGATCGCCGACGGGCAGCCGCAGATCGAGCTCCTCGGCCAGCTCCCGGGTCGCCGCCGCGCACAGGTCCTCGCCCGGGTCGCACACGCCGCCGGGCAGGTCCAGGCCCGGCTTGTAGACGGGGTCGACCATGAGGACCCGGGCGTCGGGGTCGGTGATGTACCAGCCGGAGGCCCGCAGCACCCTCGGCATCGACGCGGCGATCGTCGGCAGAGCGTCGACCGAGGGGTCGACGTCGCCGGCCAGCCGGCCGACCAGCACCGTTCCGGGTCCATCGGCCTCGCGCAGCACACCCTCGCGCCGTAGCCCCGCACGGATGGCGGCGGCGAGCAGCACCGGATCGTCCGCCCGGATGCTCGCCTGCACCCGGGCGACGCCACCGGCGAACAGGGTGTCCACCGTCGACGACAGCCGACTGCCGGCCGAATCGGCTTCGGCGGCAGGCGGCGTCGTCAACGTGAGGGTGGCGGTACCCGCCGTCACCGCCCAGCTGCACCAGGCCGGTGACGAGTGGTCGCTCAGGCCCCCTCGCTCGCGGTGAGCCCCGGGTTGTCGGCGGCCGGCCGCAGCCAGACCGCGCCCAGCGGCGGCATGGTCATCAGCACCGACGATTCACGTCCGTGGGAGGGGACGTCCTCGGCGGTCAGCTGGCCGAGGTTGCCCACTCCCGATCCGCCGTAGCCTTCGGCGTCGGTGTTGAGCACCTCGTCCCACACGCCGCCGAACGGCAGGCCGAGCCGGTAGTCCCCGTGCGGCACGCCGGCGAAGTTGACCACGCAGACCAGCGGGTTCTTCTCCGAGTCGTACCGCACGAACGACAACGTGTTCCGCGTGTAGTCGTCGGCGTCGACCCACTCGAACCCGGCCGTCTCGTGGTCGTGCTGCCACAGCGCCGGGGTCTGGTTGTAGACCTTGTTCAGGTCCCGTACCAGGTGCTGGGTGCCGTAGTGCGGCAGGTGCTCCAGCAGCCACCAGTCCAGGCTCTGCGACTCGTTCCACTCCGCCGACTGCGCGAACTCCGACCCCATGAACAGCAGCTGCTTGCCGGGGTGCGCCCACATGTAGGCGAGGTAGGCGCGCAGGTTGGCGTGCTGCTGCCAGCTGTCGCCGGGCATCTTGCGCAGGAGCGAGCCCTTGCCGTGCACGACCTCGTCGTGGCTGATCGGCAGCACATAGTTCTCGCTGAACGCGTACACCATCGAGAACGTCAGCTCCGAGTGGTGGTACTGGCGGTACATCGGGTTCTCCTGCATGTAGCGCAGGGAGTCGTTCATCCAGCCCATGTTCCACTTGAACCCGAAGCCCAGACCGCCGCCGCTGGTGGGCTTGGTGACCCCCGGCCAGGCGGTGGACTCCTCGGCGATCATCATCGAACCGGGTACCCGCTTGTAGCAGGTGGCGGTCGCCTCCTGGAGGAAGTCGATCGCCTCCAGGTGCTCTCGTCCGCCGTACTGGTTCGGCACCCACTCGCCGTCCTTGCGGGAGTAGTCGAGGTAGAGCATGGACGCGACCGCGTCGACCCGCAGCGCGTCGACGTGGAACTCCTCGAGCCAGTAGATCGCGTTGGCCACCAGGAAGTTACGTACCTCGCGGCGGCCGAAGTCGAAGACGTGCGTGCCCCAGTCGGGGTGGTCGCCCCGGCGCGGGTCGGCGTACTCGTAGAGGGCCTGCCCGTCGAACCGGGCCAGCGCCCACTCGTCCTTCGGGAAGTGCGCGGGCACCCAGTCGACGATGATGCCGATGCCGGCCCGGTGCAGTTCGTTGACCAGGTAGCGGAAATCGTCCGGGTGACCGAAGCGCGAGGTGGGCGCGTAGTAGCCGGTCACCTGGTAGCCCCAGGACGGGGCGAACGGGTGCTCGGCCACCGGCAGGAACTCGACGTGGGTGAACCCCATCTCGAGCACGTACTCGGTGAGCTGGGTGGCCAGCTCCCGGTAGGACAGGCCCTCACGCCACGAACCCAGGTGCACCTCGTAGATGCTGACCGGCCGGTGATGCCAGTCGGTCGGCCGCTTCTCCAGGTACTCGGTGTCGCTCCAGGTGAACTTGGAGTCGCAGACCCGGGACGCGTTGGCCGGCGGCACCTCGGTCCAGCGGGCCATCGGGTCGGACTTCGCCCGCCAGTGACCGTCCTGACCGAGGATCTCGTACCGGTAGATGGTGCCGGTGCCGACGCCCGGGTAGAAGATCTCCCAGACCCCGGACGAACCCAGCGAGCGCATCTGGGACGCGTAGCCGTTCCAGAAGTTCGCGTCGCAGATCACCCGGACGGCCTGCGCGTTGGGTGCCCACACCGCGAACGAGGTGCCCTCGGTGGTGCCCATCGGGCCGGAGTAGGAGCGCACGTGGGAGCCGAGGACGTTCCACAGCTGCTCGTGTCGTCCCTCGCCGATCAGGTGCAGGTCGATCTCGCCGAGCGAGGGGAAGAACCGGTAGGGATCGTCGACCACCGATTCGCCGAACTCGGCGTAGGCGACCTTGATCCGGTAGTCCCCGAACTGGTCGGCGGGGATGACCGCGGTCCAGACCCCGTGTAGCTCATGGGTCATCGGGAACTCGCCGCCGTGCTCGGTGACGACGGCGACCTGCTCGGCGCCGGGGCGCATGGTGCGGATGGTGAAGCCGCCGTCGTAGGGGTGGGCGCCCAGGATGGAGTGCGGGTTGTAGTGGGCGCCGCCGCCCAGCAGATCCCAGTCGCGGGAATCCACCGGCATCGGCTGCGGCTGGTGCGAGGGCTCGGCCGGCTGCTGCTCCTCGAACGCCACGACCTCCACCGGGGCCTCGGTGTCGGGCCGCGCGCCGCCCCCTTGGGCCAGCGGGAGACTCACACTGCGCTCAGACATCGGAGCCTCGGCCTCCCGATTGACCGGACGGTTGCGGGCCGAGGCCTCGTCCGGCCCGCTGGGGACGGGAGGCACGACCTCGGAGGTGGTCTGGCTGGTGGGCTCCACGCTCGCCGCCGCAGGCGCCGGTGCCTTCTTGGCGGTGCTCGCGGCCTTCTTGGCCGGCGCCTTCTTGGCCGGCGACTTCGTTGCCGCAGCCTTGGTCGCCGTGGACTTGGTGGCCGTGGACTTGGTGGCGGTGGTCTTCTTCGCCGTCGTCGCACTGGCCGCGGTCTTCTCGGCGGCGGGCGCCTCGGCCGTCGTCTTCTTGGCCGTCGTCTTCTTGCTGGCCGTCTTCGCGGCGGGTGCGGCCGGAGTCGCCTCGGTCGGCGCGGCCGCCTTCGCCGGGGCCGCCTTCTTGGTGGCGGTGGTCTTGGTGGCCGGTGCCTTCTTGGCGGCGGTCGCGCCTTCGGCGGCGGCCTTCTTGACCGGCGCCTTCTTGGCCGGCGATTTCGTCGCC
>JBDIAG010000208.1:0-7209 GCA_039812305.1 Actinomycetales bacterium
CTCGGGGGGACGACCGTCCTGCTCGAGCGTGGTGTAGAGAGCGCTCGGCCAGGCCAGGATGGGTGGAATCACCAGACTCGCGGCGAGGGGCAGCGACGCCCATCGCCAGTATCGGCGCCAGTCGGCCACCTGGGACAGGAGGTACGTGGCGGCGAGGGCCAGGCCCGGGAGGATCACCGGAAGCATGCGACGCATGGCCCAGATCTGGTCGGGGTTGATGCTCACCTTGTAGAGGTACAAAGCGCTCGGAGCGGCGATGATCGTGAAGGTGACGATCAGCCGCGCATCGCCTCGCCGGATGCCGCGCCACAGCAGGGCGGCCAAGCCGACGAAGCCCAGGACGACGAAGGGCCAGCCGAAGTACCAGGCGATCCAGTGCATGCTCATCTCGTCGTAGGAGCGCTGGGGATCGATCGGAAGATGCTCGCGGCGCTGGAGCGCCTCGACCACAGCGGAGTAGGGCGTGCCGAGCGGAGTGCGTCGGTCGACGTCGAAGGCCGGCCGGACGATCGCCAGGACAGCGACCAGGCAGACGAGGGTGGAGGCGACGGTGGCGATCAGCCGATGCCGCTGGATGGCCACCCGGCGGATGCCGTCCCACCACGGTGGCAGGGTGAGCAGCGCGCTGACGGCCACGACGGCGATCAGCGCGACCAGCAGCAGGAGCAGCTGTCCGGACAGGTCCGACAAGTAGAACGGCGAGGTCAGCCGCAGGTCGAGAAGTCCCACCGCGACCGAGCCCAGAGCTCCCACGATCAGCCAGATCAGGCCACGGTTGACGCGACGCCGGTCGGCAGATTCCACGTGCGCGAACGCGATGAGGGCGCAGCCGCCGACCAGACCGATCACGACGGCCGGTCCGTCGATCCGCACCATCCCGCTGGCGCCGAGAATGACACCGGCAACCGCGTATCGCCAGCCGGGACCGCTCTCGACCGCAGACAGCGCCATCAGCAGTCCCGTGAAGATAAGTGCCATGCAGAGGGGCTCGGTGTAGGCGGTCCGGCTGAAGGCCAGCATCGGCATGGACACACCGAGGACGACGATGGGAAGAAGAGCCCAGAGAGGACCGACCAAGCGACGGGCCGCAGCATAGACGGCAAGCAGGGAGTACGCGCCGATGAAGATATTGCCGGTGAGGACGGCATGCGTTCCGAAGCCCCATCCCATGACCGCGAGCAGGCTCGGGAGGAGGCTTGCGCCTTGGGAATACAAGGTGTCCCCGACGATTCCGTAACCGAGGCTGTTGCCGTGGATTCCGGAGACGTCGAGACCCGCCGTGGACCCCAGCGGCATCAGCCGGCTGGGATGCTCCGTCAGCCAGAATCCGCCGAGGGTGAGGAAGCCCGGATCGCGCGAGACCACGAGGTACTGACTCGCGTACGGAAGCTGGAGAGCGGCCCAGACGATGACGATGATCAGTGCGAGAGCGACCCCGACCGAGGCCGGACGCGTGGAGGGCATTCGGGTCGGCATGAGGCGCCAGGTCAGCGCGACCGCGATCAGCCCGGCGGGAAAGGTGACGGCCGGCGTCAGCTTTCCGGCGAGGACCGCGAACTCCACCACGATGCAGAACCAGAACCCGACCATGATCACGCGATCGGGGAGCCCCACGAGCGCACTTCGCAGATCGATCCGGGAACGGTGCACGCCGGCCGGGGCTTCTGCTGGCATGGCTTCCTTCGGTCGGGTCTCCGGGCCGGCCGAGTCTAGCCGTTGAACATGTTTGAGCGGTGGACGCGCTGGGGACGCGCCATCGTCCGGTCTGAGGGGGAGAGTGCTACTTCGCCGGTAGGCTGGCCGGATGCCATTCACTCCAGGATTCGGATCGGATCTGCGGCTCTCCGGGTGTGGGGCGCCCGGCCCTCTGGAAATACTCAGTCGTGAAAGGGCCGCCTGCGCATGAAGGTCTTCGTCCAGATTCCATGCCTCAACGAGGAGGAGACGCTACCGCTCGTCCTCGCCACCATCCCGCGTGAGATCCCGGGTGTGGATTCGGTTGAGATCCTGGTGATCGACGACGGTTCCACCGACCGCACGGTCGAGGTGGCGCGCAATCTCGGCGTCAGGCACATCGTGAGTCACGTGCGAAACATGGGCCTCGCGCGCTCCTTCCACGACGGCGTGGACTATGCCCTCTCGCACGGTGCGGACATCGTCGTCAACACCGATGGCGACAACCAGTACCCGCAGGAACGCATCCCCGATCTGGTGCGACCCATCATCGAGCAGACGGCCGACATCGTGATCGCCGATCGCCAGACCGCGACGATCGCCCACTTCTCGCCGTTCAAGAAGTTCATGCAGAGGGTCGGCAGCGGTGTGGTGAACAAGGCCGCCGGCACGCAACTCCCGGATGCCGCTTCGGGGTTTCGCGCCTATTCGCGCTATGCGCTTTTCCGGCTCAATATCATCACGCAGTTCAGCTATTGCATGGAGACGATCATCCAGGCTGGCAACAAGCGGCTTCGCATCGCCTCGGTGCCGATCGACACGAATCCCAAGACGCGTGAGTCACGTCTCTTCAAGAACACCTTCTCCCACATCGCGATGTCCAGCGGCGCGATCATGCGCTCGTTCGTCATGTTCAAGCCGCACGTCGTCTTCGCCTGGTTCGGCTGTCTCCTGGGGATCATCGGGTTAATCCCCTTCGTCCGGTTCTTGGTGCTCTTCTTTCTGGACTCCGGCGGGGCTCACCTGCAGTCGCTGCTCTTCGGGATCGCGATTCTCACCGGGTCTCTGATCTGCTTCGCGCTGCTGGTCATCGCCGATCTGCAACGCTCGAACCGCGTCATGCTCGAAGACGTGCTGGAACGCGTGAAGTCGATGCAGTATCTCGATCCGGCCAATCCGACCGCCGAGACGATCCGGACCCCGTGGGCGTCCGACGCTGACGACGACGATCTGCCGGGGGAAATGCGTTCGGCCAGCTGAGGGGTTGGGGTCGGCTCCGAGCTGCCTTGGTGGCTCACCTGACCAGGCATTTGCGCGCTGACCAGCTGTGGGTCGAGCAGCCAGGGATCTCAGGTTGCTCGACGCATAAGAGGTCAGCGCGCGAATAGCCGGTTGTTTGGCACGCGGGAGGGCGCCGCGTGACGCTCGGCTGTTGGCACGCAGGCCCACCGCGTGGATAGCCGGTTGCTCGATCCGCAGGAGGCCACCCCGCGTGAACGCTCGGCTACTCGGCACGCGGGAGGCCATCGCGTGAACGCTCGGCTGTTTGGCACGCGGGAGGGCACCGCGTGAACGCCCGGCTGCTCGGCACTGAAGCCTCAGTCGCTTTCGCAGCCGACTCCGTCGTGGTTGCCGTCGAAATTGTGGGGATCGGGAGGTTCGACCCGGAAACGTCGTTCACTGATCTGACCGCAATCGAGGTCGCCTCCGGCGGAGACCGGTGGGATGCAGACATCCGGGTAGGACGGATCGCAGCCGGCCGCATGCGCCGGACTCGTCGCGGGCTGGGTGGAGGACGATGCCTCCGGTTTGGTCGGCGTCGTCGGTGAGGTCCGGGGTTGTGTCGCCGGCACCGGCAGATCCCGGGGTGCCGGCTCGGTCGGGCAGCCGGCGAGGACGCGCGCGATCGCGTCGTGCTCGGCCTGCGTGACCCAGAGCCGGTACCGGGACTTGACGGCGACCTGCCGGGCCACGTACGTGCAGCGGTAGGCCTTGTTCGGCGGCAGCCAGGACGCGGCATCGGAATCGGACTTGCGCTGGTTCAGCGATCCGGTCGTCGGCTGCAGGTTGAGCGGATCGTTGGCGAACGCGAGGCGTTCGTCGGCGGTGAGCTGCTGGGCGCCCTTCTGCCAGGCGTCCGACATGGCGACGACGTGGTCGACCTGGATCTGCCGCAGGCCGATGGCCTCGCCGGAGTAGGGGTCGAGCAGGGTGCCGCTGAGAACCTTGCAACCGTTGGTGCCGGGCTTGACGGTGACCTCGTGCAGGTCGCGGCGCAGCACATCGTTGCGGGTGTCGCAGCCGTTGCGGTCCACATCGGCCCAGGCCTGGCCGAAGTTGTCGCGGCGGTAGCCGGTGCGCGGTGCCCGACCCTTGACGGGCAGGCTCGCCAGGACGTCCAAGGCGAGCGGGTCGGCCTCGGAGCGCGACCCCGGTGTGGTCGACGCGTCCTGCTCGGGTCGCGTGGGTTCGGGCCCGCTCGAGTCCGGCCCGGTCGAGTCAGGCCCGGTCGGTTCGGCTACTACGGTGGTTCGGTCGCTCGCGGACGCTGGGACATCGGTCGGCTCGGGCGATCTTCCTTGGGCGGGCAGACAGCCGGCCAGGGCGATGGACAGCACCAGACCGGCGACGGCGAGCCGAAGCGAACGCATACTCTCCAATCGGTTCAGGACGGCCGGGTCTTCACCGCCGCAGGCTTCCGACGGGTGCGGATCCAGCCGGCTGCTCGCGCGTTGACCGGTTGTGTGCGGTCCAGCCGGTGATCGCCGGTTGTTCAGCCCATAACTGGTTGCTCAGCCGACAACCGGTCGAGCGGTGCGGCCACGAGGTGGCCGGTGGGCGCCAAGGAGCACTGAAAACGAACCGACCCCGGGCGGCCGATGGCCGGCCCGAGGTCGCCTGGCGGAGGATACGGGATTTGAACCCGTGAGGGGTTTCCCCCAACACGCTTTCCAAGCGTGCGCCCTAGGCCACTAGGCGAATCCTCCGCCGGTAAGGGTACCTGATGCGCAGCAGTGGTCTGGGCCCGGTTTTCCGGACCACTTCCCGGTGACGGGGTGACCGGCGCGGGCGGAAAACGCCCGGGGTGGGTCTGCGGATCGAGGAGGTGATGAGCGAGTGCTCCTCGACGGAGGTCGGGTTGTCGTCGTGGTCGCTAGGTTTCGGCGCCCGGTCGCGTTCTGGTCGGGGCGCACGGCTGCTCGTTTGACCAGGTGCTCGCGCGTTGACCGGTTGTCGGCCGAGCAGCCAGCGGTCGCCGGCTGCTCGACACATACCTGGTCAACGCGCGAACAAGCGGCTGCTCGGCACGCGACCCGGGGTGGTCCGGCCGGAACCGACGAGGACGGCGGACGCTGGCCCCATGCCGCTCACCCGGGACCCGCCGGGTGGCGGACGCTGGCCCCATACCGCTCACCCGGGACCCGCCGGGTGAAGGATGCCGCCCGGTGCGGTTACACTTGTCTCCAGCCCCTCGTGCGGCGTCATCTTTCTAAACCCCCCCAGGGCCGGAAGGCAGCAAGGGTAGGAGAGCTCTGGCGGGTGCGCGAGGGGTCTTATCGTGGGTGCACGACACGCGTGTAGGTGACATGGGTTTGTGCAGGTAGGCTGGGAGTCTGGATATGTCTTGCATATCCAGATGAGGGGTGAGTCATGTCGGGCCTGTCGTTGAGCGAGCTGGAGACCGAGCGCGCGCGTCTGTTGGAGGAGCTGACCCGGGTCGGTGACTTCCGGCGCGGGTCGGTTGGTGAGAACTACCGCCGGTGCGGTAGGCCGAACTGTCGGTGTGCCCGGAAAGGTGAGCGGGGGCACGGGCCTCGGTATGTGTGGACGCGGACGGTGTCGGGACGTCGTACGCGGGGCCGGCAGCTGGCTGCGGGGGAGGTGGACAAGGTCCGTGCCGAGTTGGCCGCCTATGACAGGTTCGCCGCGGTGGTGGATCAGATCGTGGAGGTGAACGAGGCGATCTGTGAGGCCCGCCCACCAGGATCGCCACGCCAGACGGCGCCGGCCTCGACGCAGGCCGAAAAAGGGGGGCCGTGATCGGGTTGCAGGCTGATCTGGTCACGCTGCTGAGCGGCGAGGTGGAACGGTTGGCGCGGCTGGTTACCCGCACGCTCATCACTGAGACTGACACCGAGGCCGGCGCCAACGCCGGTGCCGAGGCCGGTGCCGGGGTCGAGGTCGGCGCCGGTGCTGTCGGTGGGGTGGAGGTGGTCGAGTGGGCGGTGCGGACCGCGATGATGGGCCTGGGCGCGGCCCTGTTGGAGGGCCTGCTGAGCGGGGATGCCGGCTACCGCGGGCCGGTCACCGATTGCGCGGACGGGCACCCGGCCCGGTTCGTCGGCTACCGGGACAAGACCCTGGACACCGTGCTGGGCCGGATCCGGGTGCGGCGCGCCTACTACCACTGCCCCGACTGTCATGCCGGGGTGGTGCCCCGCGACACCGACCTGGGCGTGACCGCCACGTCAACCTCGCCGGGACTGACGGCGATGATCGCCCGGGCCGGGGCCGGGTTGCCATTCGTTCAGGCCGCCGGACTGATCGGCGATCTGGCCGGGATCGAGGTGAACCCCAAGCGGGTGGAACGATCCGCCGAGGCCACCGGCCAGACCGTGGCCGAGAACATCGAGGCGCAGAACACCGCCATCCTGGCCAGAGATGTCGTCCCGCTGCCGCCGTCACCGCTACCGGACATGCTCTACATCGCCATCGATGGCACCGGGGTGCCGATGCGCCCGGCCGAGACCGCCGGCCGGGCGGGCAAACACCCCGACGGGAGGGCCCGCACCCGCGAGGTCAAACTCGCGTCGCTGTTCACCCAGACCCGCTGCGACGCCACGGGATTCCCGCTGCGGGACCCGGACTCCACCAGCTACCTGGCCAGCTTCGAACCCGCCGGCGTCTTCGGCCGTGCCGTCCTGGCCGAGTCCCGCCGCCGCGGAGCCGAGCACATCCGCCAGCTCGTCGTGCTCGGTGACGGCGCCGCCTGGATCTGGAACCAAGCCACCCAACGCTGGCCCGAAGCCACCCAGATCGTCGACATCTACCACGCCCGCGAACACCTGCACGAGATCGCCGGCCTGCTCGCCGAGTCCCTCGGCGACGACCTGGAAACCTGGAAAGCCGCCCGGCTAGCCGAACTCGACGCCGGCAACATCACCGACATGCTCACCGCCATCCGCAAACCCCTACCGCGGGACGGGAAATGCCACGCCCTGGACAAAGCCCTGCCCTACTTCGAGACCAACGCCCACCGGATGGACTACGCCCGGTTCCGCCGCCTCGGCATGTTCATCGGCTCCGGCGTTGTCGAAGCCGGCTGCAAAGCCGTCATCGGCCAACGACTCAAACTCTCCGGCATGCGCTGGACCATCACCGGCGCCACCGGCATCACCACGCTGCGCTGCGCCCACGCCAGCCCATCTGGACCCGCACCACACAACCAGATGATCACCGCCTGACCAGGGCTACCCGGCAGTCACCTACAACGATGTCGTACACCCTCTTATCGTCAGTGCCTGTTCCATTGTC
>JBDIAG010000209.1:0-7168 GCA_039812305.1 Actinomycetales bacterium
AGGTGGACGCCGTCGACACCTCCGACCGCGGCGGTCACGGCGCGACCCGCGCGCTGCTGCGCGACCGGCCGGGCGTCACCGCGATCGTGGCGGCGAACGACCTGATGGCCCTGGGCGCCTGGCAGGCATTGCGCGAGGCGGGACTGAAGGTTCCGCAGGACGTGTCACTGATCGGCTTCGACAACTCTCCGATCGCGGCCACCGGCCTGATCCAGCTCACCTCGGTGGACATGCGCAGCGCCGAAGTGGGCCTCCGCGCGGCCGGCGAACTCCTGGCGCGAATCGAAGACCCCACTCGGGCACCGACGTTCAACAGCATCGAACCGCGACTGGTCATCCGCGCCACGAGTGCGCAGATGACCCGAAAGCGGGCCTGACCGGCGCTCGAGTCCGGGCTTACCGTCCGGGCAGCCGGTTTGTGGGCTGAGCAGGCGGGCCGCCGTCCTGAGCAGCCGGTTGTCCGCCGAGCAACCACTTGTGGGCCGAGCAACCAGCGATCACTGGCCAATCGACACATAGCCGGTCAACGCGCGAAGAGCCGGCCGGACGAGGACGCCCGGGCGGGGCGCCCAGGCCCCACTACGCACAAATCCGGACGGTGGGGCGCCGGCGGCGCCGGCCAAACCTGCCCCAGGGCGGATCCGGACGGTGAGGGCACTCCGCCCGGCCACGCAACCTCGGGCCGCCGTCCGGGCAGCCGGTTTGTGAGCTGAGCAGGCGGGCCGCCGTCCTGAGCAGCCGGTTGTCCGCCGAGCAACCACTTGTGGGCCGAGCAACCAGCGATCACTGGCCAATCGACACATAGCCGGTCAACGCGCGAAGAGCCGGCCGGACGAGGACGCCCGGGCGGGGCGCCCCAGGGGGCGGAGGCGCGTACGGACCCGGTCAAGACGGGCGGGACGGACAGACGGGCCGGTCGAACAGAGGGCTGGTCGGACAGGCCGGGCTGGACGGGCAGAAGACGGCCGGACGGACAGAACGGGCCGGACCGGACGGACCGTCAGGCCGGGTAGACAGTGCCGGGGGTTACGGTGCCGAGGAGTTGGGTGACGGTGACGAGGGTGTAGCCGTCGGCCTGGAGTCCGTCGACGATGCGCGGGACCGCCTGGGCCGTCCACGGATGGATGTCGTGCATCAGCACGATCGAGTTCGGCCGGGCTTGCGAGAGGGTCTTCTGGACGACCACATCGGCGCTCTTGGTCTCCCAGTCGGCCGGGCTGGAGTCCCAGACCACTACGGCCAGGCCGAGTTCGGCGCAGATCTGATCCGTCCTGGCGTTGCGGGAGGCATACGGCGGACGCATCAGCGTCGGCTTCGCGCCGGTGACCGCCGCGATGGCGTCCTGGGTGTCGCTGAGCTCCTTGCGGACCTTCTCGTCCGGGAGCTTCTTCAGCTGCGGGTGCGACCACGAGTGGTTGCCGATCTCCAGGCCGGCCTGCTGCTCGGCACGCACCAGGTCCGGGTACTTCGCGACATTGCTTCCGACCAGGAACATGGTGGCGGTCGCGTGACGGTCATGCAGTGCGTCGATGACGGGCTGCGTGGTCTCCGGCACGGGTCCGTCGTCGAAGGTCAACGCGATGCACTTCAGAACGGCGCAGTCCGGGGGCGGCGGCTGGGTGGGCGTCTGGCTCGGGCTCGATGTCGGCGACTCGGTGCCGGACTCGGTGGCCGACGTCTCGGTGCTGCCGGCCCCGGATCCACTGGCACCCGTGGTCGACGGCGACGATGCCGAGCATGCCGCGAGCAGAAGGCAGGCGATGAGGACCCCGAGTCGACGCATGCCCCGACCATAGTGGCGCCCACCGATCAGGCCAATTCTCGCAGCGGGCCTAAGCCCGCCAAACCTCCCCGACCGCGACCGTGCGACCTCCCCGCCACGTCGTCACGGCTGGCGCCGAAAGCCCTGCCAGCCGGCCGCGGAGTCGAGCGCTACGGGGGACGCGTCCTGACTGCGCCACGTCCACCGGTCGTGCAGCCGGGAGATCCGGCCCACCCACAGCTCGATCTCGACCGGACGGATCCGGTAGCCGCCCCAGAAGTCCGGCAGCGGCAGCACGTCCTGACCGGCGAAGCGCCGTTCCACCTCCTTGACCCGCTCGACCAGCTCGACCCGCGACGCGATCGGCTGCGACTGCCGCGAGGCCCAGGCGGCCACCTGCGAACCCCGCGGACGGGACTGGAAGTACTCGGTGGCCTCGTGCCGGCTGACGGTCTCGACGACACCCCGGACCCGCACCTGCCGATACATCGGGTGCCAGGGCAGGACGACGGCGGCCACCGGGGCGGCGTGCAGTTCGTCACCTTTCGTGGACCCGGTGTTGGTGTAGAGGACCAGGCCGGCCGGTTCGAGCTCCTTGAGCAACACGGTTCTGGCGTTCGGCAGCCCGTCGAGGCCGATCGTGGCCAGCACCATCGCATTCGGCTCGCCGATCCGGGGATCGGCGATCGCGTCGGCGTACCAGCGCCGCAGCACCGGCAGGGGCGCGGTGCCGGGGCCGATCCCGTCCAGGCCCTCACCGAAGTAGTCGATCCGGGCGTCCGGGCTGACCGGATTGGACGTGGGGTCGAACACCATCCCCCGAGGCTATCCGGCCGGACCCCGGCGATGACGACCCACCCGGTGGACTACGGCAGGATGTCAGGGTGTCCGAGACGATCAAGATCCCCCATGAACTGCTCCCCCAGGACGGCCGGTTCGGTTCCGGCCCCAGCAAGGTGCGCGCCGACCAGCTCACGGCGCTGACCGGCCGGTGGTCGGACGTCCTGGGAACCTCCCACCGGCAGAAGCCGGTCAAGGCCCTGGTCGGCGAGGTCCGCTCCGGGCTGCGCGACCTGTTCTCGCTGCCGGAGGGCTACGAGGTCGTGCTGGGCAACGGCGGCTCGACCGTCTTCTGGGATGTGGCCACCTTCGGCCTCGTCCAGGCCCGCTCGCAGCACGTCAGCATCGGCGAGTTCTCCGCCAAGTTCGCCAAGTGCACCACCGCCGCACCGTTCCTGGAGAACCCGACGGTGGTCAAGGCCGAACCCGGCAGTTGCGTGGCCAACCACCCCGAGCAGGGTGTGGACGCCTATTGCTGGCCGCACAACGAGACCTCGACCGGGGTGCTGTCCCCGGTGCGGCGGGTCGCCGACGAGGGCCTCATGCTGGTCGACGCCACCTCGGCGGCCGGCGGCGTGCCGGTCGACGTCAGCCAGACCGACGCCTACTACTTCGCCCCGCAGAAGAGCTTCGGCTCCGAAGGCGGGCTGTGGTTCGCGCTGCTCTCGCCCGCCGCGATCGAGCGGGCGGAACGGATCGCTGCCTCCGGCCGCTGGATCCCGGACAGCCTGAACCTGGTCACCGCGATCACGAACTCCCGGCAGGACCAGACCTACAACACCCCGGCCCTGGCCACGCTGGCCCTGCTCGCCGAACAGCTCACCTGGATGCTCGCGGGCGGCGGCCTGGAGTGGGCGGCCGGACGCTCGGCGGCGTCCGCCGCGCATCTGTACGGCTGGGCGGCCGAGCGCGACTACACGACGCCCTTCGTGGCCGACCCGCAGTTCCGTTCGCCGGTGGTGGCGACGATCGACCTGGACGAGCGGATCGACGCGACCGCCGTCACCCGCACGCTCCGGGCGAACGGGGTCGTCGACACCGAGCCGTATCGCCGACTGGGACGAAACCAGTTGCGGGTCGCGATGTTCCCCGCGGTCGACCCGGCGGACGTGGCGGCGCTGACCGCCTGCGTGGACTACGTCGTCGAACGGTTGTGACCGACCTTCCTGGAACAGCCCGCCCCGGTTCGGCTCAGTGGGCCGCCCCGGTGGCGATCCGGGCCAGCACGGTGCCGAGGACCTTGCCGAGCTCGCCGAGCCGGAAGACCTCGGCGGAGTGGTAGGGCGGGCCTTCCAGCCGGGCCATCACCAGGGCGCCGGCGGTCGGCGGTAGCGGGACGATCACGACCGAACCGTCGTGGTCGGTCTCGCGCGCCCCGAGCCGGACCGGCAGGTCCAGGCTCTCGCCGATCGCCGGCCCCTGGGCGGAGGCCACCAGCACCCGGGGGCCGTGGGCCTGGTCGAGGCCGACCATCGGTGGGTCGACGATGGCGGCCCACGTGGCGTCCAGACCGGCCACGGCCTGATCGACCAGAACCTGCAGGTCCGGGGCCACGAGGATCGCCGAGATCAGTTCCAGCTCACCGAGTCTGGACACTTCCGAGACGTTGCTGCGGACCCCTTCCACCGTCACGCCACGAATCGAGCCGAGCGCCTTCGCGAGCCGGTTCAGCTGGGTCGGCCCGGCGACGCGCACCCAGACGTCGTCGGTGGCCCGTCCGCTGTCGGCGCCGAGCACCTGGATCTCGTGGACGTCGCCGCCGGCCACCCCGATCGCCGAGGCCACCCGGCCCAGCGTTCCGGGCTGGTCGGGCACGCTGATCCTGATCCGCGCGAGCATGAGTGCCTCCGACCCGAGGGGAATGTCCTGCTCGAAATCATCCGCCGGGCGCGTTTCGGCCGCGTTACCTCCGTGTTCCCCCGAGGTGACAAGACTCGAGGAGACCGGGCCCGGCTCGGGGAGGAAATTCAGTCGAGCAGCTCCAGCAGAGCGGGACGCAACCGCCAGGTCTCGAGCAGCTCGGCCAGTTCCGCGGCCGCCCGGCCGGAGACGTCCGCCTCGCCGGCGCGGACGGCCCGCAGCAGCACGTTGCGCGGCGTGTGTGCGGACTCGACGAACTCCACGACCTCCACCCGGTACCCCCGGGTGCGCAGGACGGCCGCGCGGACCGCGTCCGTCAGCACGTCGGCGAAGCGTTCCCGCAGGATGGGCGAGGAGAGGACGGACGCCGTCCCCGGCGGCCGCACTCCGCTGGCTTCGAGCTGCCGCTGCACGTCGTGGTGGCAGCAGGGCGCGGCCAGCAGCACCGGCGCGGACCAGCCCAATCCCCGGGCGAGCGCCTCGTCGGTGGCGGTGTCGCAGGCGTGGAGGGCGAGCACGACGTCCGCGGGCTCGACCTGGGCGGCGGCGATGGTGCCCGGGACGAAGTCCAGCCCCGACAGGTCCGCCTCGCCGGCCCGGGCGCGGCTGCGTTCCACCAGGTCCGCGCGCAGTTCGACGCCGACGGTCCGGCTGCCGGGGCGGCGGTCGCTCAGATAGCGATGGGCGGCCATCGTCAGGTAGGCGTTGCCACAGCCCAGGTCGACCATGCGCAACGGGCCGTCCGGCAAGGATTTTCGCTTCTCCGCTCGATCGAGCGCAGTGTCCAGGCTGCGGAGGAAGGCGTCCACCTGCCGGCGTTTGGCCGCGTCGGCGCCGAGCACCGTGAAGAGGGGATCGTCCGGATCGATCATCCGCTGCCGGGTCCGGTCGTGGGCCTGCGGCGCCGTGCTGCTGGCCACCGGCGGGCCGTCGTGCAGCAGCGCGCGGCCCTTCTTGGTCACCCGCAACTGCCAGGTCGCCTCGGTCGTCTCGACCCGCCAGGACGCGTACGGGCGGGCCAGCACCGCGCGCAGGCCGTCGGCGAACCCGTCCGTCCCGTAGGCCAGGTTGACGGTGCTGACGCGCGGGCCGGTCGTCCCGACCAGCTGGAGGTTCGGCCGGTCCTTGATCGTCACGACGCGGCCCCGCAACTGCTCCGGCTCCGGGGTGTCGGCGCCGCGGCGCCGCCCGCCGGCGACCACGCGGATCAGCCCCTCCGGCGTCGCCAGCAACTCGCCGATCCGGAGGAGGGCGGCGTCGAGATCGAGGTGTGGCACGACGACACTGTGACACGGAACGTGAACCGGCTACGAACCGACAGCCGGGGCACGAACGGGACTCGGCAGGAACGGGTCAGATACCCCTACGACGCTGACAGCTCCTCGACCGCCTGGACCGGCTCCAGCCGGACCCGGGGCCGGGGAGTCAGCTGGACGGAGACCGACCGGCCCTGCACTCGCAGCAGCACTAGGGTCGCCACTCCCGCGCAGACGAGGGCGACCAGGCCGCCGACCGCGATCGTCCAACGGGCGCCGAAGACCTCGCCGACCCAGCCGATGATCGGGGCGCCGATCGGCGTTCCACCGGCGAAGACCGCCATGTAGAGCGCGATCATCCGGCCGCGCATCGCCGGCGCGGTGGACATCTGGATGATCGTGTTGCAGGCGGTCATCAGCGTCAGCGACGACATCCCGGTCGGGATCAGGGCGAGCGCGAAGAGGGTGTAGTCGGGCATCAGCGAGGCCGCCACCGCGGACACGCCGAAGGCGAAGCACGCGCCCACCAACAACCGCATCCGGGGCTGCCGGCGGCGGGCGGCCAGCAGCGCACCCGACAGTGAGCCGATCGCCATGATCGACCCGAGCAGCCCGTACTCCCCCGCGCCCTTGCCGTAGACCGTCGTCGCCATGAGGGCGGTGGTGAGCTGGAAGTTCAGTCCGAACGTCCCGACCATGCCGGCGACGGCCAGGATGATCAGCAGATCCGGACGATGCCGCACGTAGCTCAGACCGGCCAGGATCTGGCCGAGCGCGCGCGGCGCGCGCTCGATCGGCTGGAGCTCCTCGGTCCGCATCGCCAGCAGGGCCACGATGGTTCCGGCGAAGCTCGCCGCGTTGATGAGGAACACCGGGCCGGTGCCCAGTGCCGCGATCAGCAGCCCGGCCACCCCGGGGCCGATCAGGCGGCCGGCGTTGAACGAGGCCGAGTTGAGGCCGACGGCGTTGGACAGCTTGTCGGTGGGCACGAGCTCGGCGACGAAGGTCTGCCGGGTCGGGGCGTCGACGGCGGCGACGACACCGAGGGCGCCGGCCAGGATGTAGACCTGCCACAACTGGGCGTGCCCGCTGATCACCAGCAGGCCGAGGACGAGAGCGGTGAGCCCCATCAGCACCTGCGTGGCCAGCATCAGCTTGCGCTTGGAGAGCCGGTCGGCGAGCAGGCCGCTGACCGGCATCAGGAGCAGCGTGGGGGCGAACTGCAGCCCGGTGGTCACACCCACCGCGACCGCGGAGTGGTCGGTGAGCACGGTGAGGACCAGCCAGTCCTGGGCCACCCGCTGCATCCAGGTGCCGACGTTGGAGACCAGCGCGCCGGTGGCGTAGAGCCGGTAGTTGCGCACCGAGAGCGACTCGAACATGCGGGAACCGGGCAGACGGCTCATCGTCGCGCCAGCTCGAGCAGGATCTCGGCCGCCTCGGCCAGAGT
>JBDIAG010000210.1:0-7137 GCA_039812305.1 Actinomycetales bacterium
ACCCGGCCCGGCGGCAACGATCGTGCTGGTCGACGACGTCGTCACCACCGGCGCGACGATGGCCGAGGCGGTGCGCGCCTTGCGTGCAGAAGGCGTGAAGGTGGCCGCCGCGGTGGCACTCGCCGCCACCCCCCTTCGTTCGGCCACTGAGAGGTCGTCACAAGCTTCGGTGTTTTCCCTACCGAGGCCGGGTCGAGAGGACTAGCGTTCTTCTATGGATGCGCTTTCCAGGATCCATGCGACCGGCGCGGGTCGAAGACGCCGGTCAGTCCGTCGTGAGGCGGTGGTGCCAGTGGTCTAGCGCGCAGTGAAACCCCTGCGGGGACAAGGCGTTTGTCAGTACCCGAGTTTCACGGTTCGAAAGGACTTCCAGAGTGGACATTGTCATCACGGCACGGCACGGCAGTGTGACCGACCGATTCCGGCGCCAGGCCGAGGAGAAGTTGGAGAAGGTCTCCCAGCTCGCTCCGCGGGCGCAGCGGGTCGACGTCATGCTGTCGCACGAGCAGAATCCCAGGCAGGCGTCACGGTGTGAGCGGGTTGAACTCACGGTTCGCGACCGCGGTCCGGTGATCCGCGCCGAAGCCAGCGCCGACGACCTCTACGCCGCCCTGGACATCGCCCAGGAGAAGCTGTTGGAGCGCCTCCGTCGCGCCCGTGATCGGCGCAAGGTCTCACACGCCCGGGCGGCTCGCACGTCGCTGCGCAACGGGATGCCGCTGGCCGAACCCGTCTCCCAGCCCACGCCGGAGGAGTCGGCCGACGACGTCGTCGACCATTCGCCGGTCGAGGTGCGCGAGAAGGTGCACAAGGCGACCCCGATGAGTCTCGACGACGCCCTCTACGAGATGGAACTGGTGGGTCACGACTTCTACCTGTTCATCGACTCCGTCACCACCATGCCCAGCGTCGTCTACCGGCGACGCGGCTGGAGCTACGGAGTGATCCGGTTGGATGGTTCGGCTCTCGACGGTGACGGCTCCGTCACTGCGCGTGAGGCGATCGCGCTGGCCGAAGCCTCCTCCTGATCCCCGCACCGGTGTCCCGCCGCCGAGGTACGAACTTCGGCTGCGGGACACCAGTTTTCCTGATCCACCCTTGCATGACGGGCGCGGATGGCACGATAGGAGTATCGGTCGGCCGGTGCTGACTCCACGGACGGAGCCGGCCGAACCACGCTCGAACTCGACTTGCCGGCGTTGACGGTCGTCACCCGGATGCCTGGGGCATCCGGGCGGCGCCGATCACTCACCGCTACGCGAGCCGACCTGCCGCGCCCGCGACGACGGAAGGGTCCTGATGGATGACCTGGTGCGTGTTCTGATGCTGGACGACCAGTTCCTGTCCCGCCGCGGGCTGGAGATCGTCCTGGGCGCCAGCGATGGCATCGAGGTGGTCGGCAGTCTCGACGCCGACGCGGGGGAGAACCTGGTCATCGATCTGCGCCCGGATGTCGTCCTGGTCGGCTCCAACACCGTGCCCGGGCACTCGCACCGGACCTGCTCGCGCGTGCGCGCGGCCCTTCCGACGGCACGCATCCTGATGATGTCGCGGACGATCGACACCGCCCAGGCGTGCGCGGACGTCGACGGATTCCTGGATCGCGGGTCGTCCGTCGATCACGTCGCCGAGCAGATCCGCCGGGTCGCCCATAGTTGAGACCGGGGCCGATCCGGGGTGAGTGTCGCACTGCCCGGAAGCCGTAGTCGGGGCATACTGCCGGATAGCGCCTGCCATCCCGGACGGGCGCCGGTTCGGAGGAGTTGCCTTGTCAGTCGGAGAAGATGACGTGTCGGCGAGCCAGACCAGCGTCCCGGTTTCTGACTTCGACACCAGATCGGCCCGGCCGGGCTCCGCCCTCGTCACCCAGTACGGCCGGACGACCATCGCCGACTCGGTCGTCGCCAAGATCGCCGGGATCGCCACGCGTGACGTCTCCGGCGTCTTCGCGGTGGGTGGTGGCGCGGCGCGCGCGGTCGGCGCGATCCGGGGTCGCATCCCGGGGGCCCGCATCAACCACACCCAGGGCGTCTCGGTCGAGGTGGGGGAACGTCAGGCGGCGGTGGATCTGCAGATCGTGGCCGAGTACGGCGTGCCGATCGCCGAACTGGCCGAGGCCATCCGCGGCAATGTCATCGCCTCCATCGAGCGCATGACCGGGCTGGAGGTCAAGGAGGTCAACATCGACGTCCAGGACGTCCACCTGCCGCAGGAGAGCCCACAGCCCGGCGAGGAGCCGGCGCCGGCGCAGGTGTCGCGCTCGGCCAGGGTGGAGTAGGAGCGGCGCGGCGATGCCCGACCCGTGGCCGCACGACCCGGTGGACGACGTGGCCGCCGCGGTCCAGGCCGTGCCGGGTGTCGTCCGGCTGAGCCCGGGTCCGTTCGGCGACCTGCAGACCTACCTGCCCGGGCGCAGGGTTCCCGGGGTGCGCGAGCGATCCGGCCGGCTCGAAGTGGGCATCGTGCTGAGCTGGGGCGCCTCGGCCGAGGTGGTCGCCCGCCTGATCCGGGCGCGGCTGGCCGCCCTCACCTCCGGCGAGGTGGATGTCGTGGTCACCGATGTGGAACAGATCGAGGCGTCATGAAACCATCCGGTATGGACCAGCCCGCGACGAGACCGCCCGCCGATCCGGCCCGGCGCTCCGAATGGCTGGCCGCTCGCGCCAAGGTGGCTCGGCGCCACCATCCCGACCTCGGCGGTGACGTCAGCGAGTTCATCGCCGCTCTCGCCGAGGTGGACGCGGCCTTCGCCGCCACCACCCGAGCCGCCGACGGCAGATGGGTCCGGCTGCGGCGCGGGGTCAACCGCTCGGTGCGGCGCCGGCGCAGCACGTTGCGCACACTGCGCGCCCGGCTGCCGCGCAAGGTTCCCGGAGCACGGCGCTACATCGACCTGTAGGTGGCTCCGCCCATGCTGACGCACTGAGGAAGGACATGATGAGTAGGACGACGACCGGCCTCGCCGTCGGTTTGGTGCTGGGGCTGGCCGCCGCGGCGGGCGGGTTCTGGGGGTTCCTCATCACCTGCGTGCTCGGCGGCGTCGGCTGGGCGGTCGGGGCCGTCCTCGACGGACGCCTGGACCTGTCGATGCTGTCCGGACGGGACGGGCAGGGCCGCGGACGATTCGGAGGTGACGGCTATGGCGGAGGCGGCTACGGTCGACGCCGCGGCTGAGCCGGAGCTCCCGCCGCCCGCGGTTCGCGGCCGGCTGACCGTCTCCGAGCGCGTCGTGGTCAACGTCGCCCGGCTGGCCACCAGAGAGGTCGGTGGCACCGTGGTGACCGGGTCGCGCGCCCTCGGCCACGGGCTGCCCAGGGTGCGCGCCGACGTCGCCGGCGGCCGCACGCGGGTGAGCGTGCAGGTGGCGGTGGCGTGGCCGTATCGCCTGCCGGTGATCGCCGAGCAGATCCGGGACGCGGTGGCGGCTCGCGTGCACGAACTCACCGGCCTGATCGTGGACGGCGTGGAGGTCGTCGTCGCCGCGGTGATCCCGCCGCACGACATCGAGACCGAGCGGCAGATCACATGAGCCGGCCCGACGCCGAGAACGTGGTCCTGGCCGCCGGCACGCCGTTGCCACCGGGGCCGTCGCCGCGGCGTCCCGGCGTGAACACCGCCCTGGGGGTGCTGTCCGCGCTGGTGCTGATCGGCCTGGGCGTGCTGGCCGTCCACGACGCCGTGGTGGGTTGGGGGCTGATCGACCAGCCGGCCGCTCACCAGGTGGTCATCGACTTCGTCAACGGCGTCCGGCCGGGCGAGCGGTTGCTGGCGGCCTCGATTCTGGCGCTGATCGTCGGCGGCGCCCTGGTCATCGTCGCGTTGCGGCCGCGCGGGTACGAGACCTACCAGCTCAAGGCCGGCACCGGCGTGCACATCTGGCGCGCGGATCTCGCCCGCATGGTCGAGGAGGACGTCCTCGCCATCCCCGGGGTCAGCTGGGTGCGGGTGCGGCCCCGCGGCCGCCAGTTGCGGGTCCAGCTGACCACGACCGGCGGCCCGGGGATCGCCGATCAGGTGCGCGACACCGCCCAGGCCCGGCTGGCCGACCTCGTCCACCCCCCGCAGCTGGCGATTCAGCCGCTGCGACAAGGCCCTTCGGGACGGAAACGACAATGAGCCGCGTCGTCCGCAGCTTCGACCGAACCATGACCTTCCTCGTCGGGCTGGCCGTCTTCGCCCTCGGCCTGTTCATGTTCGTGTGGTCCTCGCGCGGGGTGGGGTGGTTGCCGGAGCCGGGGTTCGTCCGGGGCCTGCCCGACTCGGTGCACGTCCAGCTGGTGGGTCCCGGCGCCGTCTGGTGGCCCTGGGCCTGGCTGATCGGCGGCATCGTGCTGGTCCTGTTGGGCCTGCGATGGCTGGTGGCTCATCTGAGCCTGCGCCGGGTCGGCTTCCTCACCCTCCCCGGCAGCTCCGAGCAGGGCCGGCTGCTGGTCGATGCCCGGTCGGTGGTCGACGCGGCGGCGCTGGAGTTCAACCTGCGCCCCGGGGTGGAGACCGCGGTGGGCTCCCTGGACACGATCGAGGGACGCCTGGTCGCCCGGATCAGCGCCACGCTCGGTCCGGACGCCGAACTGGCCGGGGCCTGCCTGGATGCCGACGACATCTCCGGGCGGCTGCGGGAGGTGCTCGGCCGGGACGACCTGGCGATGACCGTCCTGCTGCGATCGGTGCAGGTGCGCACCGTCCGGGTCGAGTAGCTGCTCCGTCACCGCAGCGCGGACGGGTGGGCCCAGACGGTGTCGAGCTCGCCGGCCAGGAGATCGAACCGCACGTGGTCCTCGGCCGGGGTGCCGTCGGTGAAGCGCTGGGCCTTGCGGTCCCGGCCGGACTCGACGAATCCGGCGCTCCGGGCGACCGCCAGCGACCCGGCGTTCGACTCGGCGATCCGGAGGAAGACCCGGTCCAGGCCGAGGCCGCCCTCCACCACGGGCAGCAGGGCGTGCCTGGCGACGGCCCGCAGCGCGGTGCGGGTGTAACCGTGACCGCGGCTGTCCGGATGCGCCCAGTACCCGATCTCGGCCGAGCGGGCCAGCCCGCCGGAAAGGCCCATCAGGGAGATCTGCCCCACCTGCAGATCCGGCTCCGCCTCGTCGGCGACCGCCCAGTGCAGTCCGGTGGCCACCGCGTGCTCCTCCTTGACGAAGAGCAGGAAGTCCTCGGCGTCGGCGAGCGTGTACGGCTCCGGCAGGCGATCGAGGAAGTGCCGGGTGCTGGGCGTCGAACAGGCCTCGACGATGCGTTCGGCGTCCGGCGGCCGATGCTCGCGCAGCACGATGTTCCCGAGCTCGATCCGCGGCGGCTCCAGCCAGGCCATCAGAGGTTCGAGGGGCTCGCCGGGCAGCAGCGCACCGATCCAGCCGTCCCGCCGCCCGGCCGGGTCGCTGAGCAGGCCGCGCACCCGGCCCTCGACGCGGAAGCCGCAGCTCCACACCACCCGCCGAGCCGCCCAGTTGCCCACCTCGGCCCGCCACAACAGCACCGAGAGCCCGCCGGCCTGCGGATCCAGCGCCCACCTGGCGATGTCCCGGACCGCGGCCGAGGCGTAGCCGCGACCGCGAACGGCCGGGTCGAGCTCGAAGTCGATCTCGCCGCGCGCGTCCGCGATCTGGATCCGGACGTGTCCGACACGCCCGCGGGTCTCCTCCCGCAGACCCCACACCAGCCGGTCGGCGCCCGGCTCCGGGAGCAGGCGCAGTCGTCCGCCCGCTCGTGCGGTGATCGTCCGCGATGGCTGCATCCAGCCACCTTGACACAGGCCGGCGCCTGGATTCGCCTGGAATATCCGGCGATCCTCGTTCGCTGGATCGTGGCTCGATCGAGCCCGCGCTCCGGCGGATTTGTCCCGCGAACCGCGGCACCTTGGCCATCGACTCTTCGTTCCGTGGTTTGTTGACCGAAACCGGCCGATAGCATGAACGGCGGACCTCGCGGCGTTGAGCGCCGGTCGCCAGAACTGACAGGAGTAGAGCACGTGCCGATCCTCGAGCGGATCCTTCGCGCCGGTGAAGGGCGCATGGTCAGGAAGCTGCACCAACTGGCAGCGCAGGCGACGGCCCTGGAGCCCGACTTCGAAGCGATGTCGGACGCCGAACTGCGCGAGTGCACCGATCAGTACAAGGAGCGGCTCGCCGACGGGGAGCAGCTGGACCACCTCATCCCCGAGGCGTTCGCCACCGTCCGGGAGGCCGCTCGCCGTTCCCTGGGGCAGCGGCACTTCGACGTCCAGCTGATGGGCGGGGCGGCCCTGCACCAGGGCAACATCGCCGAGATGAAGACCGGTGAGGGCAAGACCCTGGTCGCCACCGCGCCCGCGTACCTCAACGCGCTGACCGGCCAGGGCGTCCACGTCGTCACCGTCAACGACTATCTCGCGCACTACCAGTCCGACCTGATGGGCCGGGTGTACCGCTTCCTCGGGATGACGACGGGGTGCGTGCTGGAGTCGATGAACCCGGCGCAGCGCCGTGAGCAGTACAGCTGCGACATCACCTACGGCACCAACAACCAGTTCGGCTTCGACTACCTGCGCGACAACATGGCGTGGTCGGCCGAGGAGATGGTCCAGCGCGGCCACCACTTCGCGATCGTGGACGAGGTGGACTCGATCCTCATCGACGAGGCCCGCACGCCGCTGATCATCTCGGGGCCCGCCCAGGGCGACGCCACCCGCTGGTTCGCCGAGTTCGCCAAGATCGCGCAGCGGCTGCGGGCCGACCGCGACTACGAGTTCGACGAGAAGAAGCGCACCGTCGGCATCCTCGAACCGGGGATCGAGCGGGTCGAGGACTACCTCGGCATCGACAACCTCTACGACTCGGTCAACACGCCCTACGTGGGCTACCTCAACAACGCCGTCAAGGCCAAGGAGCTGTTCAAGCGGGACAAGGACTACGTCGTCGCGAACGGCGAGGTCCTGATCGTGGACGAGCACACCGGCCGCATCCTGGCCGGGCGCCGGTACAACGAGGGCATCCACCAGGCGATCGAGGCCAAGGAAGGCGTGCAGATCAAGGCCGAGAACCAGACCCTGGCCACGATCACGCTGCAGAACTATTTCCGGATGTACGACAAGCTCGCCGGCATGACCGGTACGGCGATGACCGAGGCGGCCGAGTTCCAGTCCACCTACAAGCTCGG
>JBDIAG010000211.1:0-7125 GCA_039812305.1 Actinomycetales bacterium
GGTGATGGCGATCCTCGTCATCCTGGTCTTCCTCTGGGCGATCAGGCCGACCCTGATCACCGGCATCTCGATCCCGCTGTCGCTGCTGATCACCTTCATCGCGCTCTATCTGACCGACTACACGCTCAACCTCATCACCCTGTCCGCACTGACCGTGGCCGTCGGCCGGGTCGTCGACGACTCGATCGTGGTGATCGAGAACATCGAGCGGCACCTGCACAGCGGGGACGAGTTCTCCGCGGCGACGATCGTCCGCGCGGTCAAGGAGGTCGCCGGGGCGGTCACCGCGTCGACGATCACCACGGTCGCCGTGTTCGCCCCGATCAGCCTGGTCTCCGGGCAGGCCGGCGAGCTGTTCCGGCCCTTCGGCATCACCGTGACCGTGGCCCTGCTGGCGTCCCTCTTCGTCGCGCTGACGATCGTGCCGGTGCTGGCGTCCTGGTTCATGCGGCCGTCGCGACGTCCGCCGTCGGAGGCGAAACTGGCCCGCCAGCAGGCGGCCGCCGACCGGCTGGCCGCCGCCGAGGACGTGCGCCACGAGCGGGAGGTGGAACGGGCCAAGGCCCGGCTCGCCAAGCGTGAGGCGAAGGCGCTCGCCTACCTGGAGAAGCACAACGCGGACGAGGCCCAGGTACAGACGCGGCTGGCTGAGATCCGGGCGAAGCATCCGCTCCCGACCCGCGACCGGCAGCACGAGACGCACGAATCGGCACAGACCCGGTTACAGCGCGGCTACCTGCCCGTCCTGCGGGCGGCCCTGCGCCATCCGGTCATCACGATCGCACTGGCGATCGTCCTCTTCCTCGGGACGATGGGGCTCTCGACGCTGCTCAAGACCGACTTCCTCGGGGACGCCGGCCAGACCAACCTGACCATCGTGCAGGAGATGCCTGCGGGCACCTCGCTGGCGAACACCGACGCGGCGGCCAAGAAGGTCGAGGCCGTCCTCGGCTCCGACGACTCGGTGGAGACGTACCAGACCACCGTGGGCGGCGGCGGGGCGGAGGCCGCGTTCACCGGCCAGAGCAGCGGCGCCAACACGGCGAACATCGCGGTCACCCTGAAGGAGGACGCGAAGGCCACCGAGCTCGCCGACCGGCTGCGCGAAACCTACGCCAAGATGCCGGACGTCGGCGAGATCGAGGTGATCACCAACGACGGCGGCACCGGCTCCCAGGCCATCAACGTCGAGCTGCGCGGCACCGACGACGCCGCCCTGGCGGCGGCCGGCAAGCAGGTCGAGACGATGATGGCCGCCCTGCCGGGCTTCTCCCAGGTGAAGTCGGACCTGGCCGAACAGCAGACCGTGCTGCAGGTCAACGTCAACGAGCCGCAGGCTGCCAAGTACGGGATGTCTCAGATGACCATCGGCGCCGCGGCGACCGAGGCGCTGAAGGGCCAGGAACTCGGCACGATGACGATCGACAACGTCGACCGGGACATCGTGCTGCGCTCGCGGCCGCCGCTGAACTCCCGGGCCGAGCTGGAGAACCTCGCGCTGCCGGTCACCCAGCAGCAGACGATGGACGCGCAGAAGGACGCCTCGGACCGGCTCACCGACAAGGCCAACCGGGAGCAGGACCAGGCCCTGGCCGACCAGCGCAAGGCGCTGCGCGAGAGCGAGGACAAGCTGCGCTCGGGCCGCAGCGAGCTGCAGAACCAGATCTCCACGATGCGCAGCCAACTGCAGGCGCTGCAGTCCGCGCCCGTGCCGCCGCCGTCCCCGCTGCCGACGCAGAGTGATCCGATTGCCGAGCGCGCCGCCCAGATCGGGCAGCTGCAGGAGGCGATCGGCCAGCTGGACGGCCAGCTCAAGAGCATGGACGAGCAGCTCGACCAGCTCGCCGATCAGCGTGAGGAGCTGGCGGAGCAGCAGGTCAAGTCCGAGGAGTCCCGGGCCGAGAGCGAGGCCGCCCAGAAGGCCAAGGGCACCCCGAGGCTGCTCAAGGACGTCGCATCGGTCGACGCGGTCGGCGCGCCGGCCTCGATCACGCGGTCGGACGGGTCGCGGCAGGTGACGGTCAGCGGCGTGCCCGGTGGGGACAACCTGACCGCGTCCACGCAGGCCGTGCAGGCCGGGCTGGACAAGCTGAAGCTGCCGGCCGGCGTCACCGCCGACCTCGGCGGCGTCTCGCAGGACCAGAACGAGGCCTTCACCCAGCTCTTCCTGGCGATGGCGATCGCCATCGCGATCGTCTACATGGTGATGGTGACGACCTTCCGGTCGCTGCTCCAGCCGCTGATCCTGCTGGTGTCGATCCCGTTCGCCGCGACCGGGGCGATCGGCCTGCTGCTCATCACCGGCACGCCGCTGGGCGTTCCGGCGATGATCGGCCTGCTGATGCTGATCGGCATCGTGGTGACCAACGCCATCGTGCTGATCGACCTGGTCAACACCTACCGGGCCCGGGGCGCCAGCATCGACGACGCGGTGATCCACGGTGCCCGGCTGCGACTGCGGCCGATCATCATGACCGCGTTGGCGACGATCATGGCGTTGTTCCCGATGTCGCTGGGTCTGACCGGTGGCGGCGTGTTCATCTCCAAGCCGCTGGCGGTCGTGGTGATCGGCGGCCTGATCTCGTCCACGCTGCTGACGCTGGTGCTGGTGCCGGTGCTCTACCACCTGTTGGAGACCGGCCGGGCCCGGCTGAGCAACTGGCGGGACCGCCGGCGGACCGGACCGGCCGACACGCTGACGGACTCCGACGAGGACCTGGACGGCCTGACCGACATGCTCGGCGAGCCGGATTCGGGTCCGCGTCCCGAGCCCTCGTAGCCGGGGGCGAGATCGGACCTGATTCGGCCACTTGGTAACGATCCGTGGGCATCCGGCCGTTAGGGTCACCCAGTCGGAGGGATCTCCCGTTCAGTGACTACATGACCGGTATGGAGCAACCGATCTACTGGACGTGAACACCAGCCCGGCCGCCGTGGGAGCCACCGGGAGGCTCCCCGACACAGATGCGCATCGGCTCGCGCCGCGCGCATGCTGCCTGCTGGACACGTCCGGGACGGTGCTGGCCGCCTACGACTGTCCGGTGGTGACCGGGCTGGCTCCGGCGGACCTCGTCGGCCGGGCGATCTGGGACGCCCCGGTCTGGGTCGACAACCTGACGACCACCCTGCGGCTCCGCCAGGCGGTGGCCGCGGCCGCGTGCGGCACGACCGTCCAGTGCACCACCTTCGTCGGGCCGGGACCGATCTCACCGCTGGTCGAGCTCTGCCTCGTTCCGCTGAAGGACTCGATCGGGCAGGTCAGCGGCATCCTCGTCGAGGCCTCCGGACTGACCGAGCGTGGCGAGCGCAGCGACGACCTCAACCTCACCGGCACCTTCTTCGACCTGATGCTCGACGTTGTGCAGGACGGCATCGTCGCCTGCGACGCCACCGGCCGCCTGACGGTGGTCAACCGGGCGGCCCGGGTGATGAACTCGAACGACGCGGACGTCTACGTCGACCCGCTGGACTGGGCGGACCGCGCGGACCTCTTCACCTCCGACGGCTCCCGTTCCCTGGCCGAGTCGGAGCTGCCGCTGGTGCGGGCGCTACGCGGGGAGACGGTCCGCGGCTACGAGTTCCTGGTCGCCTACGCCAACGGCGCCATGCGGTGGGTGCGCAGTCACGCGCGGCCCATCCTCGACCGGGACGACCAGCTGCTGGGCGCGGTGATGATCCTGCAGGACATCACCAAGGAGCGTGAGGCGAAGGCCCGGGCCGGCCGCGACGCGCTGCACGACAACCTGACCGGGTTGCCCAACGGGGCCCTGCTGTCGCACCGGCTCGACCACGCCATCGCCTGCCACCGGCGCGACCCGAAGGACTCCTACGCGCTGCTGCTGGTGGACGTGGACGACTTCAAACTGGTCAACGAGGGCTACGGGCATCTGGTGGGCGACGAGCTGTTGCAGCGGGTGTCCGCCCGCCTGGTCAAGGCGCTGCGGGCGACCGACGCCGTCACCCGGCTGGGCAGCGACGAGTTCGCGATCCTGCTGGAGCCGCCGTGTGACGAGGGCGTCGTGCTGCGGGTGTGCGAGCGCATCCACGACGCGCTGCGGCAGCCGGTGATCATCGGCAGCCTCTCCCTGCACGTGACCGCCTCGATCGGGGCCACGCTCGGCTCCTGCGCCTACCAGCGGGCGGAGGACCCGATGCGGGACGCCGACGCCGCCCTGTACCGGGCCAAGCAGTCGGGCAAGAACGGCACCGCGTTGTTCGACCTGAGCATGTCCGCGGCCGTGCGGGAGCGGATCACCACCGAGCGCGACCTGCGGGTCGCTCTGGACCGCGACGACCAGATGGTCCTGTTCTATCAGCCGATCATGGATCTGCTGACCGGACGCTGCACCGGGTTCGAGGCCCTGGCGCGCTGGCGGCATCCCGAGCGCGGCCTGCTGGCGCCGGGGGCCTTCCTGGAGGTCGCGGAGTCGACGAGTCTGATCGTGCCGCTGGGCAACTGGTCGTTGCAGGAGGCGTCGAGGCAGCTGCGCGACTGGCGCAGGCTGCCCGGCCTGTCGGATCTGGGCATGTCGGTGAACCTGTCCGGCCGGCAGCTGGCGACGGTCCACTGCCCGCAGAAGCACCTGCTCAGCTTCGACTTCCCGAAGGGCCTGGAACTGGAGGTCACCGAGTCGACGCTGACCGACTCGCCGGAGGCGGTGGCCGCGCTGGAAGCCCTGGCCCGCCGCGGCGTGGCCCTGTCGCTGGACGACTTCGGCACCGGTTTCGCCTCGCTCGCGGCGGTGCAGCGCCACCCGATCTCGACACTGAAGATCGACCGGTCCTTCGTGGCCCAACTGCCGGACGGGGACCGCCAGCGGGCGATCATCGCCAGCGTCTCCACCCTGGCCCAGCACCTGGGCCTGCGACTGATCGCCGAAGGCCTGGAGACGAGGGACCAGGTCGACGCCGTTGTGTCGATGGGCTGCCGTTACGGTCAGGGCTACTACTTCTCCCGGCCCGTCCCGGCCGACGAGGCGCTGGAGTTCGCCCGGGCGGCCAACGGTCTCTGAAATCGTGCATCCCCCTCGCCGGGGGTGGGCGGGGGCGTGGAAACATGCAGACCCATGGTCAGGGTGTGTGTGCAGGTGCAGCCGCAGGACTGCAGCTATTCGCAGCTGCGGGAGGCGTGCCGGCGGGTCGAGGAGCTCGGCGCCGACGCGGTCTTCACCTGGGACCACTTCTTTCCGTTGCGCGGAGACCCGGACGGACCTCACTTCGAAGCCTGGACGACGCTGGCGGCCTGGGCCGAGCAGACGTCCACGGTCGAGGTGGGCGTGCTGGTCAGCTCCGTCGGCTACCGCAACCCGCAGTTGCTGGCGGACATGGCCCGCACGGTGGACCAGATCAGTGACGGACGGGTCATCCTGGGCCTGGGCGCCGGCTGGGCGGAGCGGGACTACACCGAGTACGGCTACGACTTTGGTTCTGTCGCAAGCCGTCTGGATCTGCTGGCGGAGTCGTTGCCGCTGATCCGCTCGAGGATGGACCGGCTCAATCCGCCTCCGGTGCGGCCTATCCCGGTCCTGATCGGCGGATCCGGTGAGCGCCGGACCCTGCGGATGGTGGCCGAGCACGCCGACATCTGGCACACCTTCGCCACCGGTGAGGTGCTGGCCCACAAGATCGAGGTGCTTCGCGGGCATTGTGCCGCGGTCGGGCGGGATCCCGCCGAGATCGAGATCGCCGTGGGCCTGGGTGGGCTGGGCCGGTACGGCCGGCTGCCCGAGCCGCCCGAGGTCGAGGGCGATCCGCAGCTCGCGCTGGGTGCGACCATGTTCACGATGAACGCCGTCGGTCCCGATTTCGATCTGTCACACCTGCCGGCCTGGCTGGCCTGGCGGGACGAGCTGAACGCGCGATGAGTGCCGTCGCGGGCGAGATGCTCGGGGGGCCACCGCCCTCCCGCCGCAGTGCCGTCGAGCCGTTCCACGTGATGGAGGTGCTGAAAGCGGTCGCCCGACGGCAGGCGACGCACGGCGACGCGATCCTGCTGTGCGTGGGGCAGCCGTCCACACCCGCCCCGGCTCCCGCACTCGACGCGGCGGCGGCCGCTCTTCGGCAGGACGTGCTCGGCTACACGCAGACCACCGGGACCCTGCACGTGCGCGAGGCGATCGCCGACCATTACCTGCGCTGGTACGGGCTCACGATCGACCCGGCCGAGGTGATCGCCACGACCGGGTCGTCGGGCGGATTCACCGCGCTCCTGCTCGCCGGCCTGGACTCCGGGGCAACGGTGGCGATGACCCGTCCCGGCTATCCCGCCTACCGGAACACGGTGGAGGCGTTGGGATTACGCGTCCTCGATCTGGACTGCGGCGCGGAGACCCGGTTCCAGCCGACCGCTTCCCTGCTGGCCGCGATGCCGGAGCGACCCGACGCGGTGGTGATCGCGAGCCCGGCGAACCCGACCGGGACGATCATCGATCCCGCCGAGCTGGCCCGGATCGCGACCTGGTGCGCCGAGAGCGGCTGCCTGCTGATCAGCGACGAGATCTACCACGGCATCTCGTTCGGACGGGAGTGCGCGAGCGCCTGGCAGACCAGCCGGGACGCCGTGGTGATCGGCTCGGTCAGCAAGTACTTCTCGATGACCGGGTACCGCCTGGGATGGGTGCTCGCCCCGCCGCGACTGCGCGCCGCGATCGAACTCCTGCAGGGGAACCTGGCCATCTGCGCCCCGGCGATCTCGCAGGTGGCCGCGGCTGCCGCCCTCGGCGAGACGTCCCGGCCGGAGCTCGACGCCCACGTGGCGCGGTACGCGGTCAACCGGGACCTGCTGTTGCGCCGCCTCCCCGAACTCGGGATCACGTCCTTCGCCCCGCCGGACGGCGCGTTCTACGCCTACTGCGATATCTCGCACCTCACCGACGACTCCCTGGCCTGGTGCGCGGACGTGTTGGCGCACACCGGAGTCGCCCTGGCTCCCGGCATCGACTTCGACCTCCGCCACGGCCACCGGACGATGCGCCTGAGCTTCTGCGGCCAGACCGAGGACCTGAACATGGCGATCGACCGGCTGGTCGGATACCTCGGGTGAGGTCGTCAGCCGGTCGATCGTGGGTGCCCGTGACGTCGCGCGGGCGATTGGTGTTGTGTCAGAACCATGAACGACCACTCGAC
>JBDIAG010000212.1:0-7087 GCA_039812305.1 Actinomycetales bacterium
CGAGGAGGGCGGCAACATCAGCGCCGGCGAGAAGCAGCTGCTCACCATCGCCCGCGCCATCCTGGCCGCCGCCGCCCTGCTGATCCTGGACGAGGCGACCTCCTCGGTCGACACCCGCACCGAACGGCTGGTTCAGCAGGCGATGTCCGCGCTGCGCACCGACCGGACCAGCTTCGTGATCGCCCACCGGCTGTCGACCATCCGCGACGCGGACCTGATCCTGGTGATGCGCGACGGCGCGATCGTCGAGCAGGGCAGTCACGACGAGCTCCTGGCCCGGGACGGCACCTACGCGGAGCTGTACGCGGCGCAATTCGCCGGCAACAAGACCTGACCTGGCGGCTGGCGGGTGCCCGCCGGCGCTGGCGGGTGTCGTACCGGCCTGGCGGGTGCCCGTGCCGGCGCGTGTTGTGCTGGCCTGGCGGGTGCCCGTGCCGGCTGCGGGCCGGCGCCCGTCGCTGCCGGCCCGAGCCCGAGGGCGGCCTGGCTTCGAACGCCACCTCGGTTGACCCGGTGTGCGCTCACTGGCCGGTTATGTGCCGACTGGCCGGCGATAGCTGGTTGTTCGGCTGGTAGCTGGTTGTCGCGTGGATTGCTGGCTGGATGCTCTCCGCGGGGTTGCGTCCGCGGTTGCCGCCACCGGCCGGGTCCGGGTGTGCGCCCACGGGCCGGTTGCGCGTCCGGTCGGTTGTTGCGTCTGGCCGGTTGTGCGCTCACTGGCCGGTTATGTGCCGACTGGCCGGCGGTAGCTGGTTGTTCGGCTGGTAGCTGGTTGTCGCGTGGATTGCTGGCTGGATGCCGCACGCAAGAAGGCCTCCCACACGCAGGAGCGCCCTCCCACTGCCTTGCGGGGCAGCGGGAGGGCGTCTGGCGTTGACGGCGTCAGTGGACGCCGGCAGTGCTAATGGTCAGGCCTACTGATCAGGGCCGGTGTCAGTGCACCAGGCGGAGGGTCATCGGGTAACGGTAGGACTCGCCCCGGCTGACGGCGACGGCGGCGAGAATGCCGAAGACGACCGAGAGCACCCACGGAACGAAGAACAGGATCGCGCCGATGCCGAAGGTGAACAGCGTGATGACCAGGATCGCGACGTAGGCAATGGCCAGCGTGATCTGGAAGTTCAGGGCTTCAGCGGCCTGGTTGCGGACGAAGTGGGAACGGTCCTTGTAGAGCAGGAAGATCACCAGCGGTACCGCCCACCCCAGGGTTCCGGCAGAGAATAGTGCCGCGACCGGGCCGGCAGCGTGCGCGACCGTCGCCCAGGTGCGCTCATCGTTCGGCGTCAGCGGACCGGGGCCGGGGTAGCCGCCGGAAACCGGCTGCGGGTTGCCCGGCTGCTGGCCGTACGGCGTCTGCGGCGACCCGGCGTAGGGAGCCTGTCCCTGCCCATAGCCGGTCTTGTCGAAGTAGTCCCCGGACTGGCTGGTCTGGTCGTATCTGGGATTGTTTGCAGCGGAAGGGTCTGTGGTCATGTGAGGCTCCTTTTCTCAACTGACGTCAACTGTAGGAAAAGGCCGGCATGGGCGCCTCCGGTGCAACCCTGATCCACCCCTTGGACGGCCTCATCGTCACTCAGGAGCACCTGGCCCGCGACCGTCGACTCGCGCGCCGCGATCAGTGCGCCGGACGATGGACGATGGCCGACAGGCATGGCCCGTGCCCACAGCCCGTATGGATCACAAGGCCAGACGAGGACCGACGGACCTCGCACTCGACCAGGGGAGTCGTCGGACCCTCGCACTGGATCGGAGACCTGTGCGGGTGTGACCCCTGTCCGACCGGACGACTTGACCGGTGGATCTCGACCGGAAACCTGTCGGTGGTCTTCCGACGACTGATCGGCGGTTCTCGATGCACCGGCCTGTCGGTGGCCCATTCTGCCGGGCAGGTCGATACGAGTGCCCTGGCATCCTCGCCAAACCGCTCCTCGTTCGGAGTAGTCCGTCCGGGTGATAGGCACTGAGAGTCAGCACCGGCCGGGTTGGTGGGCGGGACGTGCCGCGACCGGTTCGGGAGTTTGCCACCCCTCTCCCGGGCCCAGGCAACTTCCCTACCGCTCTTCGGAAGATAATTGCGACGCAGCAACTTTCGTCGACCTGTCCGCATGGCGCCCAATGATCGCCGGTAGAGCCTCCCGCTCCGTCCGAAGGTTCGAACGGTAGGCGGCGATAAATCACGAAATAGTCGGATCAATCTGAAGTGCTTGACACATTCGCTGGTCGTAGTGACGCTAAGTCACGCTTCGGGGGTTTCAACCACCCTGTGGGAGGGGATCCAGAATGGATATAGGAAGTCGCTGCGCTGCGCAGCCACGAGCTCGGGGGATCGGTGGCCCGCTGCTTGTCATCGCCGCCATGGTCATCGCCCTGGTGGCCTTCGGAGGGTCGGCGCAGGCCGCCACCGGGACGGTCACGGCGACCGTCCATCTGAAGAACTCGACCGGTGGCGGTGTGGCGAACGGAAAGGTCTACACACAGTACGGCCAGAGCGGGTGGTCGCTGCTCGGTACCACCGACGTGTCCGGAAACGTCACCGGCACCGTGCCGGCCAACCACAACAGGGTCAGGGTCACGCTGGGGAGGGGTGCCCAGGAACTCACCGGTGTGGACTTCGCCACCCAGGAGCCGGAGTTCCGCACGCACAAGGTGACCGTGCTCTCGTCCAAGACGCTCAAATACCAGGGCTACTACCAGGGCTTCGGGACGTTCGAGCAGGGCATGGAGCTGCTCCCGGGCACGTACACCTTCAGCGACACCCACGACCTCTCGCACCGCTTCAACATCACCGTGGGCGACGAGAATCTGACCGCAGGGGCGCTGCGCCTGGTGGATCACGCCGGCAACGGACTGGCCGGTGGAACGGCGACGTACTACTTCGGTGGCTGGCGCTCCCTCCCGGGCAACACCAGCGCCGACGGCACGTTCGTGTACACCCTGCCGGCCGACGCGGCCGCCAAACCCGGTTCGGTCAGCTTCTCGATGACCTACCAGGGCAGCTACGGCCAGCAGAACGCCGCGCAGCTTGCCACGTCCAACTACACCTTCACGACCACGCTGGCGTCGGTACGGTTGGTGAACTCCGAGGGTGCCCCGCTGGACAACGGTGAAGTGTCCTACTACGGGGGCGCATGGCGGCCGGTCGGCGTGACCTCCGGGGGTGCGGCGAGCGTCGAACTGCTGCCCGGTCCCCGCAGCTTCGCGGTGGTGTACAAGGGCACCCGCCAGCAGCTGGACGGCCAGCCGGTCTCCGGCACGACGTCGACCGTCGTGTTCCAGACCGTCAAGGTGCACTCCGAGTCCGGGACTGCGACGCAGTACTACGCCAACGGCTGGAAGCCGTTCACCCAGGACATGGAGCTGCTGCCCGGGACGTACTCCTTCAAGGTCAACGGCGCCCAGGAGCAGGTGACCCTGGTGGGCGGCCAGGCCAACCTCATCCCCTGATCCTCGGGTCAGCGACAGTCCCGTCGGGCACCGAAACACGCTCGGTGTCCGGCGGGACTTCTGCTTTGGCGGCAGCCGAGCCGTCCACGTCCCCTGGCCGGGGTTCACCCACGTCCCTCAGGCTCCACAGCGGGCGGCGATCACGCGAACCGCGACCGCCGGGCGGCGATCACGCGAACCGCGATCGGCCTCGTCAGCGACGACGCGGGCAGCGGTGACACAGCAGTGCCGGGTCCAGCCGGTAGGCGAAACAACACGAGCGACGGATCCGGCGCGGGTTCGCGCCCACCAGGGCCTCGGCCTGTTCCGCGGCGGTGAACGGGTCGCCGACCAGGTCGCCGACCGACCACAGGCAGGACTCGATCACGTCGTCCAACATCCCCAGCCGCTGTCGCGATCCGATCCGCACCTCCGGACGGAAGGCATCGTGGAACCGGGTCGCATGGCTGCTCACCTGCCGGTGGTACTCGGCGAGCAGTTCCGTCCGACCGGGGAGGACCCGGACGCCCTCGGGCCGGCCGGCGAGAGCGTCACCGGGCAGAACCGCGACCGGCCCGGCCGACACGGCGCCCGCCTCCGGCCATCCGCCGGAGCTGATCCGCAGCCACAGCGATTCCGGCGAGAGGTCCGGCACCCGCCCACACAGACCGAACCACAGGGCGCCGATGCGGCAGACCGCGTCCAGATAGAAGCCCATCAGGTAGGTCGCCGGCACGCTCGGATGGACGACCTCGTGGAGGCCGCGCAGGTTCTCCCCGATCCGCGACTGCCAGCCCGGGAGGTCGGTCAGCAGATCCGCGCACCGATGCCAACCCGACTCTCGTGGCCCCGCAGCGGGCAGCTGTGCCGGACCCCGCACCTCGAACCAGGACCCGGCCGCCGCGATCCGCCGGGCGTCGGCCGTCAACTCGGTCGTCAGGGCGGCCGTCACGTCGGCAGGAAGCTCCACACTCAACCCCATCGGCGGACGTACCGCGTCTCACACGTGGCGTGCGTCGGAAAGACCGTGACGGTGGGAGACACCCGGATCACGCACCCGACCGCGCTCGACCTCGGCCAGCGTGGCTCCGCCACGCCGCCCCTCGCCTCCCCGGCCAGCCCCGTGCTCAAACGCCCCGGCCATCGAGAACTCTCCACGCACGCCACTCGATCCGGGGTCAGGCAGGCTCCAGCACACTCCAGAAGGCTACGCCCGCAGCGAACACCAGGCCGGAACATGGCGTCCTGAGCCGAAGTTGTACTCGTCGAAGACTTCGTGCGTTCCCATTGTCCGGTTGTGGGTAATCGCCCGGGGATACCATCGACGGGTCTGCACGCCCACAACGACCAGGGGTGGCCGACCGCCCTCGCGAGGAGAAGACCACATGTTTGAGAGGTTCACCGACCGGGCTCGACGGGTCGTCGTGCTCGCTCAGGAGGAGGCGCGCCTCCTCAACCATAACTACATCGGTACCGAGCACATCCTGCTCGGCCTGATCCACGAGGGCGAAGGCGTCGCGGCGAAGGCGCTCGAGTCGCTCGGCATCTCCCTGGAGTCCGTGCGCGAGCAGGTGCAGGAGATCATCGGTCAGGGCCAGCAGGCCCCCAACGGTCACATCCCGTTCACGCCGCGGGCCAAGAAGGTGCTGGAGCTGAGCCTGCGGGAGGCCCTGCAGCTCGGCCACAACTACATCGGTACCGAGCACATCCTGCTCGGCCTGATCCGCGAGGGGGAGGGCGTCGCCGCCCAGGTGCTGATCAAGCTGGGCGCCGACCTCAACCGGGTGCGCCAGCAGGTGCTGCAGCTGCTCTCCGGCTACCAGGGCGGCAAGGAGCCGGCGACCACCGGCCCGGCCGAGGGCACGCCGTCCGGCTCGCTGGTTCTCGACCAGTTCGGGCGCAACCTGACCCAGGCCGCCCGCGAGGGCAAGCTCGACCCGGTGATCGGGCGCGGCAGCGAGATCGAGCGGGTCATGCAGGTGCTCTCCCGGCGTACCAAGAACAACCCGATCCTGATCGGCGAGCCCGGCGTCGGCAAGACCGCCGTCGTCGAGGGCCTGGCCCAGAACATCGTCAAGGGCGAGGTGCCCGAGACGCTGAAGGACAAGCAGATCTACACCCTCGACCTGGGCGCCCTGGTGGCCGGTTCCCGCTACCGCGGTGACTTCGAGGAGCGGCTGAAGAAGGTCCTCAAGGAGATCCGCACCCGCGGCGACATCATCCTGTTCATCGACGAGATCCACACCCTGGTCGGCGCGGGTGCCGCCGAGGGCGCGATCGACGCCGCCTCGATCCTCAAGCCGATGCTGGCCCGGGGTGAGCTGCAGACGATCGGCGCGACCACGCTCGACGAGTACCGCAAGTACATCGAGAAGGATCCGGCTCTGGAGCGCCGTTTCCAGCCGATCCAGGTGGCCGAGCCGACGCTGGCGCACGCGATCGAGATCGTCAAGGGCCTGCGCGACCGGTACGAGGCCCACCACCGGGTCTCGATCACCGACGCCGCGCTGGTCTCCGCGGTCAACCTGGCCGACCGGTACATCAACGACCGGTACCTGCCGGACAAGGCGATCGACCTGATCGACGAGGCCGGCGCCCGGTTGCGGATCCGCCGGATGACCGCCCCGCCGGACCTGCGCGAGTTCGACGAGAAGATCGCCGGAGTCCGCCGGGAGAAGGAGTCCGCGATCGATGCGCAGGACTTCGAGAAGGCGGCGTCGCTGCGGGACACCGAGAAGAAGCTGCTGCTCGCCAAGTCCGAGCGGGAGAAGCAGTGGAAGGCCGGTGACATGGACGTCGTCGCCGAGGTGGACGAGGAGTTGATCGCCGAGGTGCTGGCCGCCTCCACGGGCATTCCGGTGGTGCGGTTGACCGAGGAGGAGTCCGGCCGCCTGCTGCGGATGGAGGACGAGCTGCACAAGCGGGTGATCGGCCAGGACGAGGCGATCAAGGCGCTGTCGCAGGCGATCCGCCGTACCCGGGCGGGCTTGAAGGACCCGAAGCGTCCGGGCGGTTCGTTCATCTTCGCCGGCCCGACCGGTGTCGGTAAGACCGAGCTGGCCAAGGCGCTCGCCGAGTTCCTGTTCGGGGACGAGGACGCGCTGATCCAGCTCGACATGTCCGAGTTCGCCGAGAAGCACACCGTCTCCCGGCTGTTCGGCTCCCCGCCCGGTTACGTCGGGTACGAGGAGGGCGGCCAGCTGACCGAGAAGGTGCGGCGTCGTCCGTTCTCGGTGGTGCTGTTCGACGAGGTGGAGAAGGCGCACGCCGACATCTTCAACTCGCTGCTGCAGATCCTGGAGGACGGTCGTCTGACCGACTCCCAGGGCCGGATGGTCGACTTCAAGAACACCGTCATCATCATGACGACCAACCTCGGCACCCGGGACATCTCCAAGGGCGTGCAGACCGGCTTCCAGGCCGGCGGCGCCTTGTCGACCAACTACGACCGGATGAAGATCAAGGTCAACGAAGAGCTGAAGCAGCACTTCCGGCCGGAGTTCCTCAACCGGGTGGACGACGTGGTCGTGTTCCCGCAGCTGTCCCGCGAGGAGATCATCCAGATCGTCGACCTGATGATCGCCCGGCTGGACGAGCGCCTGCGCGACAAGGACATGGGCATCGAGCTGACCCAGCCCGCCAAGGACTACCTGGCGGAGAAGGG
>JBDIAG010000213.1:0-7080 GCA_039812305.1 Actinomycetales bacterium
CCCGTCGATCGTCCTCGTGAGCTGGCTGCCGTGATCGCCGACAGCGAGCCGTTCGCGGCGGCCTGCCAGAAGGCGCGGGCGAAGGGCTCCGTCCTCAAGGCGGTGCGGTGGCAGGCGACACCCACGACGATGACGCGGGCCCGATGGCATGTGCCGGTCATCGACGATCTCGCCGCCCTGGCCAAGGCCCTGGACGTCACCCCCGAGCATCTGGACTGGCTGGCGGACACGCGCCAGTACCAGCACCGCACCCCGCTGGGGCCGCTGCATCCCTACCGATATCGCTGGATCGAACGTCCTGGGCGGGTGCCCAGACTGATCGAGGCGCCGGCGGCCAGGTTGCTTCGAGTCCAACGGCGCCTGCTGCGGGACGTCCTGCTGCTCATCCCGGTGCATCAGGCCGCGCACGGCTTCGTCCGAGGACGAAACGTGGCCACCGCCGCCTTCCCGCACAGCCGGTCGGAATGCCTGCTCCGGATGGACCTGCGGACGTTCTTCGCCTCCGTCCGCGCGTCGCGGGTCTACGGGCTGCTCCGGTATGCCGGATATCCGGAGCCGGTGGCCCACTCGATGACCGGCCTGACGACTCTGCGGACCCCGGCGGCAGTCATCGCGGCGATGCCGCCGGGCGGCCAGCCGGAGGACCGACATAGTCTCCGGCAAGCGCTGCGCACGCCACACCTGCCCCAGGGCGCCGCCACCTCGCCGGCCCTGGCCAACGCGATCGCCCACCGGTTCGACGCCCGCTGCGCGGGCTATGCCGAGGCCGCGGGATTCCGCTACACGCGATACGCGGACGACCTTCTGATCTCCGGCCCGGCACGACCTCGACGCGATTCCGCCCTCGTGGTCGCGATCACCCGGATTGCCGACGAGGAGGGCTTCGCCGTCAACCCCGCCAAGACCAGGACGCGCTTCCCGTCCGCGCGACAGGAGGCACTCGGACTCGTGCTCAACGACCGTCCGACCATCGAACGGAGTGAGTACGACCGGCTTCGGGCCATCCTGCACAACGCGGCACGCACCGGCGGGGAGGCGCAGAACCGCGACGGTCATCCCGACTTCAAGGCGCACCTCGCCGGGAGAATCGGATGGGTCGCCGCCGTCGATCCGGCCCGCGGCGAACGGCTTCGCCGAGTCTTCGACCAGATCTCGTGGACGTCGTGACTCCCGGCGGCACCACATCCACCAGCGGGTGGCAAACCCGAGGAAGCAGGTCTGCACCTGCGAGCGCCCACCGTCGGCGCCCGGCCCCACCCTCGTCCGCACCCGAACCAGCCGGATACTCGCGCGACAACCACGTAGGTGCTCACTGGCCCAGTGATCGCCGGTTGCTCGGCGCATAAGTGGTCAACGGGGAGGTAACCGGGGCGGGGAGGGTACCGCGGGGAGGTACCTGGGGCGGGGCGCCTGACCACGGAAGCCGGCTCAACGAGCGGCGGGCAGGGCCCTGGACCGGTGTTCGGCCTTGTTGGCATACATCCGCCGGTCGGCCAGTTGCATGACGTCGCTGGGAGTCTCGACCTCGGCCGGTACCAGCGCATGTCCGTGGGAGCTCACGATCCGGTAGGTCGCGGCCTCCTCGCCGAGGGCGTCGGCGCAGGCGTCCAGGACGAGACGCCAGTCGTCACCCGGCCCGGCCGGGACGATCACGCAGTACTCGTCGCCGCCGAGCCGGTAGGCCCGGTCGATCCCGGGGGTGTCCCGCAGAGCCTGGCCGCGGCGGGCCAGCAGGGCGTCCCCGGCCGGATGGCCGAAGGCGTCGTTGAACCCCTTGAATCCGTCCAGATCGAACAGCGCGGCGGCGAAGGGCTCGCTGTCGGCGAAGGCGCATCGCCGCTGCAGATCGTCCAGAAGGGCGCGCCGGTTGGCCAGTCCGGTCAAGGCGTCCGTCCGGGACTCCTCGTGCACCGCCTTGAAGATCTCCTCGTGATCGATCAGCGTCAGGACCTGGCGGATCAGGACGGCGGCCATCGCACCGGCGGCCAGGATGTTCGCCACCGCATTGAGGCCTTGGAAGACGGTCACCACGAGGATGGCGAAGGCCATCATCGCGAACAGGCTGGGAACCAGCACCTGCCGCCACCGCCCGGCCGAGCGACGGCCCGGGCCGGAGAGCTGTGCCGCGGCCGCGGATCCGAAGCAGGCGAAGGCGGCCAGCCAGCCGAAGTCCGTCACCACCCCGACCATGTAGGTGCCTTCGGCGGCAGCGCTGAAGAAGGCGGTGTCGGAGACCCAGAAGGTCAGGATCGCCGCCGCCAGCCACCACCAGTGCGGAGGACCCGCCCAGCCGTGCACGGCCAGAACCACCACGAGAACCGTGAGCAACACCGAGCAGAAGACCGGATAGACGAGGTTGACGAGTGTTCCGCGCGGATCACTCTGAATCGACTGACCGATGTGGTCGTAGACCATCGCCGCCGCCAGGGCGTTGAGGGCGAAGGCCACGGTGGCGCCGTCCGTCAGCTGGATCACGTGCCCCCACCGACCGGGGCGGGACCTCGACACGCTCTCGGTCCGGTCGCGCAGTAGCAGGATCCCCGCGGCCACGAGCGGATAGAACAACCCGAAACCCAGGTCGTCCCAGAGGGTCAGGCCGCTCACGTCGATGGGCAGCCGGATGAAGTAGAGAGAACCGCAATTCCAGGCCAGACAACCGAGAAAGATCAGTGCCCACCCGATTCGCTGCCGGCGATTGCCGGCCCCGGTCAGGCACACGGCGGAGGCGGCCAGCGTCAGTCCGTAGTACAGCCAGTTGTTCGTCAGAGAGAGGACATTGGGCAGATCCGCGAAGGGACGAACGACCAGCCCGAGGAGGATCCATCCGAATGTGATTCCCATCGGGAGCCATCGCACCTCGGCCCACCGCACGATATTTCATCGGATCCGCGCGGGTGGTCTTGAGAAGATGTCCCCTTTCGGGGACATGGGCGGCGGATCGGGGGCGTCCCACCGCGGCGCGGATCGCAGTCAGACCAGGGTGCCGGGTCCGTCGTGTCCGAGAAGTCCCGGTCCGTCGTGCCCCAACAGCGAGCCCTGGTCGATGACTCGGTTGGACGAGCCCCGCTTGGGTGCCGATCGCTTGAGCGAGATGCCCTGTCCGTCGGAGCGCCGGGCGGCCTTGCACGCATACATCCGGCGGTCGGCCACCTGCATCACCTCGCTGCTGGTCTGGGCCTCTTCGGGGACGAGGGCGCACCCCCACGAACCGGAGATCCGATAGGTGCTGCTCTCCTCGACCAGGGCCTCCGCGCAGGCCCGCACCACCGACTGCCAGTCGTCGGCCGGCCCGGCCGGCGCGATGATGCAGTACTCGTCGCCGCCCAGCCGATAGGCCCGGTCGATCCCGGGCGTGTCCCGCAGAGCCTGGCCGCGGCGGGCCAGCAGCGTGTCCCCCGCGGGGTGGCCGAACACGTCGTTGAATCGCTTGAACCCATCCAGATCGAACAACGCCAGGACGAACGGAGCCTCGTCGGCGGCAGCCGTGCGTTCCCGCAGGTCGTCGAGCAGCGCCCGCCGGTTGGCCAACCCGGTCAGGGCGTCCGTCCTGGCCTCCTGCCGGACGCTCGCGATCAGCGAGTCGTGATCGACGAGCGTGAGCACCTGCCGGATGAGCACGGCGAACATCGCCGCAGCCGCCAGGACGCTGGCCACGTGATTGACGTCCTCGAAGACCGTCAGCACGAGGACGCAGAACGCGACGAACGCGAACAGACTCGGCACCACCACCTGCCGCCAGCCTCCGCCCGCTCCCTTCGGCAACGGCTTGGTGCGGGCCGCCGCGGCGCAGCCGAAGCAGGCGAAGGCCGCCAGCCAGCCGAGGTCGATCACCGTCCCGAGGAAGTAGGCGCCTTGGAAAGCCGAGGAGGCGAAGGCGGTGTCCGAGAGCCAGAACGCCAGGATGCCCGCGGACAGCCACCACCAATGGCCGCGAGCCACCCATTCCCGCATCGCGAGAATCACCACCAGGACGCCCAGCAGCAACGAGCTCAGCACCGGATAGGCGAGATTGACGACGGTTCCCTGCGGATCCTGCTGCCAGGACTCACTCACGTGGCCGAAGGTGAGGGCCGCGCCGATGGCGTTGATCGCCAACGCCACCGTGAAACCGTCCAGAAGCCGGATGACGCGGGCCCGACGGCTCCAGCGCGACGCGACCGGAGAAGTGGGCACGGTGCGCATGACCAGGATGCCGGCGCCGACGAGCGGGTAGAACAGCATGTATCCGAGGTCGTCCCACCCCATCGATTCCGTGACGACGTCGATCGGCAACTGGACGAAGTAGATCGAACCGCAGAGCCAGGCGAGACAACCGAGCAGCACGAGCGTCCAGCCGAGTCGTTGGTGGAACGTGCCACGGACGATCATGCAGGCGGAACAGGCCAGAGAGGTGCCGTGATAGAGCCATTGATTCGACCACGAGATCGATTCCGGAAGGCCACCCCATGGAATGGCCAGGATCCCGATCAGGATCCACGCGAAGGTGATACCCGCCGGGAGCCACCGCAGGTTGGCCCAGGGCATGCTGAACTATCGGGGCCGTTTCTCACGGTCTTGAGACGCGACGGCCGTTCGGGAACCGTACCGAACCACCCCATGTGCTGTCGTGACTAGTTGCCGGAGGTCCATGGTGGGCGAGGATAACCCGAAGTCGGTGATCTCATGACAAACGTCCCAGCTGCCGAACAGGCCCTGGCGATCCTGGAGCTGGTGGCCAAGCAACCCGGTCCGATACCGGCCGGGCGGATCTGCGCCGAGCTGGATCTCCCGCGCTCCACCACGTACCACCTGCTGCGGGTGCTCTGCGATCGCGGCTTCGTCGTCCATCTGCCCGAGGAGCGCCGATACGGACTGGGGGTGAGCGCTTTCGAGCTGGGCAGCGCCTACTCACGACAGGCCCCGCTGGCCCGGCTGGCCCGTCCGGTGCTGGCCCGGCTCGTCGACGGCCTGGGCGAGAACGCCCACCTGGCCGTCCTCCACGGCCGCGAGGTCGTCTACGTCGTCGAGGAACGCGCCAAGGGACGCGAATCGCTGGTGACGGAGGTCGGCGTCCGCCTGCCGGCCAGTCTCACCGCGAGTGGACGAGCCATCCTCGCCGGCCTGCCACCCCCGCAGGTCACCGCGCTGTTCCCGAACGCGGACGCCTTGGTCCAGCGGGAGTCCCGCGGACCGTCCACCCCGACCGAACTGCGGCGCCTGCTGTCGGCGACCCGGCAGCGCGGGTACGCCAGCGAGGACGGCGAGGTCTCGTCCGGATTCTGCTCGGTCGCCCTACCGGTGCGCGACCACAACGACCTGCCCGTGGCCGGGGTGGCGGTCACCTGGCGATCCGACCGCGACGTGCCGGTGGAACGAGTGCTGGCCCGCCTGCGCCCGGCCGCCGAACAGCTCAGCGCGCGAGTGTCCGGGCGGCGGCCGTGATGGGCCGCGCGGGTCTCGGGCCGCTGGCCGTGATGGGCCGCGCGGCCTCTCGAAAAGGAGCATCTGTGTTGCCTGGCAACGGAAAGACTCCGAGCGAGGATGCGAGGCCAAGCGGCGAGCGGCGGGCCGCCTCGCACACCCACCCGTGCCAGGGCCAATTCCAAGAATTGGCCCTGGCGGTCGGTTTGTCAGGGGGCGGGGATCAGCACGTCGCCGACCAGGGCTTCGAGGTCGCGGGCGGCCTGGAGGAACTGGCGCAACGTCTTGCGGGTGGCGCCGAAGTCCTCGAACTCCTCGACCGTCATGCCGTCGACGTCGTAGGCACGGCGGAAGTCCGGGATCTTGTCGTAGAGGGCGTCCACGATGGTCTTGTCCACCGGGTCGTCGATCCGCTCGACGGCCTCGATGCCGCTGACGTTGAACAGCTGCTGGAACGAGAACGGCGGGGAGATCACGACGTCGCCGCCGATCAGCTGCGACCAGTGCAGGTGGTTGCGGAAGGCCGCGGACAGCAGCCGCGAGCGCAGGCCCCGCTCCTGGAAGATCTGGTAGGCCTTCTTGAACGCGGCCACGCCGGCCCACTCGTAGTAGCCCGGGTCGAGGGAGACCTTGCCCTTCTTGGCGCAGTCCTTCATCCAGTCGTCCAGCCGGCCGACCATGATCGTGACGACCGGGCCCATGCCGGAGACGTCGTGACCCTCGGCCTCGCGACGCTTGAGACCGCGCTCGATCGCCTCGCCGGCCTCGACGGCCTGCGGCACGGTGAAGGAGACCGTGACGTTCATGCTCACACCGCGGTAAGTGGCCTCCTCGATCGCCTCGATGCCGGTCTTGGTCGCCGGGATCTTCACGATGATGTTCGGGGCGAGGGTCGAGAAGTGCTCGGCCTGGTCGGCCAGCGCCTGGGCGTTGCGGTAGAAGCGGGGGTCGGTCTGCATGGAGAGCCGCCCGTTGTGACCGCCGGAAGCCTCGAAGGCGGGCTCGAGCAGCTTGGCCGCGTCGACCGACAGTTCCTCGACGACCTTCCAGCCGATCTCGTCCTGCGTGGCGGTCGGGAGCTCGTCGGCGAGCTCACGGATCCGCGCCGACCAGCGCGCCTGGTCGGCCTTGACACAGGCCAGCGCGATGACCGGGTTGCAGGTCGCGCCCACAACGCCCCATTCCAACCCCTGCTTGATCTCGTTGGGGTCGGCGGAGTCGTTCCAGAGCACGGTCCGCGTGGTCTCGGTCATGGTGAGCAGGGGTGACTTGGACAAAATCAGCCTCCAGAGATGCGGCGTTGCACGGTGTCCCCATTCAATCCGCCACATGTTGGCATGTCAATAGTTTGTTATGACATTTGAGGGGTATTTTGCGCCACTCGTCCGGACGAGTGTCTACCGGACCGCACTGTAGCGGAGGCCGTTTCGACGTAAGCTCGCCATATGCTCCAGGCCCCCGACGACGACATCGGCCTGGGGCCCTGGCGGCGCGAGCCGAGCACCCAGGTGCGACACGCCGCGCCGGTGCCCGACGACCTGCCCGGGCCGTTCGTGATCGTCGCCGAGGCGGAGGACCTCGGCGCTCCGACCGAATGGCCGCCGCATGCGCACTCCATGCACGAGTTGGTGTGGGTGCGCGGTGGAAATGTGTTTGTCTTGCGAAAAGCATTTAAGCAAA
>JBDIAG010000214.1:0-7074 GCA_039812305.1 Actinomycetales bacterium
GCGTCGAAGGCATCTCGGCGGGACCGTTGTGGTGGCCGGTGGGCTGCGGTGTCGTCGTGGTGTCGAGGTGTCGGCGCTTTGTCGGATCCCGGTCGGTGCGGACGGCTGCTCGATTGACCACGTGTTCGCGCGTTGACCGGTTGTCGGCCGAGTAGCCAGCGGTAGCCGGCTGCTGGGCACATACCTGGTCAACGTGCGAACAGGTGGCTGGTCGGCACGAGAGGCGGGCGGCGCGATCCGGCTAGAACCGCCGGAACGGTGAGTAGCAAGCCTTCCCGCGGACGCCGGGACGCGGTCGGATAGCCCCATTCGGCACCGGGCGCGATGCGACGGGATCAGAAGAGCGCCGCCAGCGCGCAGGCCAGGACGAGGATCAGCAGGATCGCCAGGCCTGGGCGGTCCCAGCGCTGGCGGGGTTGTGGGGCGGAGCCCGAAAGCTCCGGTCGCCAACGCGCCAGAATGGCCAGAGCGGCCGCGCCGGAAGCACTCTCGGGATCGGCGGAGCTGGGAATGCTGGCGCCGGGGCCGGTCATGTCCCCGGTACCGGCTGCGTCGGCCGTGCCACCGAATCCCCCCAGGCCGGCCGCGTGCCGGCCGGTGTGGCGGTCGATCGTCGTCCGCCGACGCGGTGAGGCCGTCGCCGCCCAGGCGACGTATCGGGCGTCGTCGGTGAACAGGGTCAGGGCCCAGCGTGTCTCGATCCGGCGCAGGGCGGGGTACGGCACTCGAATCCGCCGGAGCACGTTGACCAGCTCGACGCCGGTGTCGTCCACTCGCACCATCGGCCGCCACAGCGCCAGATAGCCGATCCAGGAGATCAGCAGCATGAACGGCGCCAGTCGCACCAATCCGGCTGGATCCGCGCGGGCCGCCATCGCCAGGCTCGCCGCGCTCACGCCCCAGATGCCCGCGGCCAGAATCCGGGAGCCCAGCGGTCGCAGAGTGACGGCCGGTTCCACGACGCTCATCGCCGCCGCGGACGCGTCCTCATGACGCGACGATGCGGGCGATCACGTCCGCGAGCAGCCGGCTGATGCGCGGCCCGGCGGCCGCGCCGGCCTCCAGCACCTCCTGATGCGACAGGGGTTCCGGGCTGATCCCGGCCGCCAGATTGGTCACCAGCGAGAGCCCGAGCACCTCCAGGCCCTCGGCCCTGGCCGCGATCGTCTCGAGCGCTGTCGACATGCCCACCAGGGAGGCGCCCATGATCCCGGCCATCCGAACCTCGGCGGGCGTCTCGAAGTGCGGGCCCGGGAACTGCGCGTAGACGCCCTCGGGGAGGCCCGGGTCGACCTGCCGGGCCAGCTCCCGCAACCGGGACGAGTAAGCGTCGGTCAGATCGACGAAGTGCGCCCCTTCCAGGGGCGAGGTGGCGGTGAGGTTGAGGTGGTCGCTGATCAGGACGGTCGTGCCGGCCGACCACTGCGGATTCAGCCCGCCGCAGCCGTTGGTCAGCACCAGGATCCGGCAACCGGCGGCGGCGGCGGTCCGCACGCCGTGGACGACCGCCCGGACTCCCTTGCCCTCGTAGAGATGGGTGCGGGCGCCGAGGATCAGGGCGTGCGCGCCGGCCGCTCCCGGCAGCCGGATCGACCGCAGCGTGCCCACGTGCCCGATCACCGCCGGCGCGGCGAACCCGGGCACTTCGTCCGCGGGGATCTCGCTCACCGTCTCGCCGAGCAGCTCGGTCGCCCCGGCCCAGCCCGAGCCGAGGACGACGGCGATGTCGTGCCGGGCGACACCGCTGCGCTCGGCGATCACGGCGGCCGCACGGGCGGCCAGTTCGGCGGGGCCGGCGGGAGTGTCGGTCATGGACGCGACCCTACCCGCGTTGTCCTCAGCGCTCACCCTGGTAGTGAAGGCGCTGCGCGGCCTCCGCAATCGTGCCCGACAGGGACGGATAGACCGTGAAGGACGTCGCCATCGCGTCCACGTTCAGGCGGTTCTGCACTGCCATGGTGATCGGGAAGATCAGCTCGCTGGCGGCCGGAGCCACCACGACGCCGCCGATGATCGTGCCGTCGCGGGAGGCGAAGATCTTCACCAGGCCCTCGGTGATGCCGGCCATCTTGGCCCGCGCATTGCCCGCCAGGGGAATGTTGGCGACCTCGCCCCCGACCCGTCCCTCGACGATGTCGCGCTCGCTGACGCCGACTGTCGCGATCTCCGGGGCGGTGAAGACGTTGGCCGAGACCAGGTTGAGGTCGAGCGGTTTCACCGAGTCGCCGAGGGCGTGCCACATCGCGATCCGGCCCTGCATCGCCGCCACCGAGGCCAGCGGCAGCACGCCGGTGCAGTCGCCGGCCGCGTAGATGCTGCGTTGCGTCGTGCGGGAGACCTTGTCGACCATGATGTGGCCGGAGTCGGTCAGCCGCACGCCGACCTCCTCCAGGCCCAGCCCGGCCGTGTTCGGGATGGAGCCGACCGCCATCAGGCAGTGCGAGCCCTCCACGGTCCGCCCGTCCGCCAGGGTGACGCTGACGCCGTCGCCGGTATTGACGCACGCTTGCGCCCGCGAGCGGGACATCACGGTCATGCCGCGACGCTGGAACGCGTGCTCGATCACCTCGGCCGCATCGGCGTCCTCGCCCGGCAGCACGCGATCCCGCGACGAGACCAGCACCACGTCGACGCCGAGAGCGTTGTAGGCGGAGGCGAACTCGGCCCCGGTCACCCCGGAACCGACCACGATCAGGCGCTCCGGCAGGGTGGCGAGTCCGTACAGCTGGGTCCAGGTCAGGATGCGTTCGCCGTCCGGCTTGGCCGTGTCGAGAATGCGCGGGTGGGCGCCGACGGCAAGGAGGATGACGTCCGCCGGGATCGTCTCGGCGTCTGAATCGGAGAGGGTGGCGCGGACGCGGTCCGGCGCCTCGACCACACCGGTGCCATTGAGCAGGCGAACCCCGCGAGCGACCAGCTCGGTGCGGATGTCGACGCTCTGGGCGGAGGCGAGCTTGAGCAGGCGGAAGTTGATCCGGGCGAGGTCGGCGCTGAGTGCGTCGCCGAGGTCGAGCCCGCCGTCGCCGGGCAGCACGATGCCCTTGGCCCGGGCGTGCTCGACCATCGTCATCACCTCGGCGGTCGCGATCAGCGACTTGGACGGCACGACGTCGGTGAGCACTGCCGAGCCGCCGACCCCCGCGCGCTCGATCAGGCAGACCTGCGCCCCCAACTGACTGGCGACCAGGGCGGACTCGTATCCGCCCGGGCCGCCGCCGATGATCACGACCCTGGTCCCGGACTCAAACTGTGACTGGCTCACCCGCCCTATTGTGACGGCACGCCGGAACCGCCCGGACCCCCAAACGCCGAGCGTGTCTCGACCGGGGGTCTAGATTTGTCCGCCATGACGTTGTACGCGGCGTATGGGGCAAACCTCAATCGCGAACTCATGCTGCTTCGGGCGCCGCATTCGCCATTGCTCGGCACCGGCTGGCTCAAGGGCTGGCGGCTGACCTTCGCCGGGGGCACGCCCGCCACCGGCGCCCTGGCCACGGTGGTCGAGGATCCGGAGGACACCACCGGGGTCTACGTGGCGGTTTACGACATCACCCGGGCGGACGAGCACATCCTGGACCAGTGGGAGCAGAACGACCTGGGCGCCTACCAGAAGCTGCGGGTCCGGGTCGATCTGCTGACCGGCCAGCAGACCGCCTGGCTATACGTGCTGGACGACTACGAGGGCGGCCTGCCCACCCCGCAGATGCTGTCGATGATGGCCGAGGCAGCCGAGGCCGCCGGGGCACCCGCCGACTACGTCGCCGACCTGCTGCGTAGGCCGTGTGCGGGCTAGTGCTCCTCGACGGAAGTTCTTCGGGGCCTTGCGCCGCCCGCGCGGCGCCCGGCCGCGTTCTCCTCGGTCGCGATACAACACCGGTATCACTCACTCCCTCGTCGGCCTTGCCGGGCATCCACGCGAACGACACCATGCCCTCGAACAACTTCCGTCGAGAAGCACTAGCGCCGACCCCCGCGGTCGCGTTTTGTCACCGCAGACCCGCATCCGGGCCTGGCATGCCGGAACGCGGCGCGGATTCGCCGCCGGCTCAGGTGATCGTGCAGATCACCGATCCGGCTTGGACGGTCTGGCCGGGTTCGGCCGTGAGCCCGCCGACCACGCCCGCCTTGTGCGCGGTCAGTGGCTGTTCCATCTTCATCGCCTCGATCACCAGGATCTGATCCCCGGCTTCGACCGTGTCGCCGTCGGCGGCCGCCACCTTCACCACGGTGCCCTGCATCGGCGCGGTGAGGGAGTCCCCGGAGACCGCCGGTCCCGAGCCGCTGCGGGAGGCGCTGCGGCGCTTGGCCTTCTGCTTGATCGTGGGCTCCCCGGAGCCGAGGCTCAGGCCGGCGGGAAGGCTGACCTCCAGCCTCTTGCCGTCCACCTCCACCACGACGCTCTGCCGCTCGCCGGGGTCTTCGGCGCCGCCGACCGGGCCGTCGTAGGGCGCGATCTGGTTGTCGAACTCGCTCTCGATCCAGCGTGTGTAGATGGTGAAGGGGGAGTCGTCCAGCGGCGCGAACGCCGGATCGTCCACCACCGCCCGGTGGAAGGGGACGACGGTCGGCATGCCCTCGACGAGGAGCTCGGCCAGGGCTCGCCGGGAGCGCTCGATCGCCTGCCGCCGGGTCGCTCCGGTGACGACGAGCTTGGCGATCATCGAGTCGAAGGCCCCCGCCACGGTGTCGCCCTCGACGATGCCGGCGTCCCAGCGCACGCCGGGGCCGGTGGGCACGACGAGTTTCGTCACGGTGCCGGGGGAGGGCAGGAAGCCGCGCCCGGCGTCCTCGCCGTTGATCCGGAACTCGATCGAGTGCGCGTGCGGCGCGGGGTCGTCGAAGTCGAGCGGTTCGCCGGCCGCGATCCGCAGCTGCTCGCGCACCAGGTCGATGCCGGTCACCTCCTCGGTCACCGGGTGCTCGACCTGCAGCCGGGTGTTCACCTCGAGGAAGGAGATCGTGCCGTCCGGCCCGACCAGGAACTCGCACGTGCCCGCCCCGACGTAGCCGGCGGTGGCCAGGATGGACTTGGACGCCCGCACCAGCTCGGCATGCTGTTCAGTCGTCAGGAACGGGGCCGGGGCCTCCTCGACCAGCTTCTGGTTGCGGCGCTGCAGTGAGCAGTCCCGGGTGGAGACCACCACGACCTTGCCGAAACTGTCCGCGAGACACTGCGTCTCGACGTGCCTGGGACGGTCGAGGAACCGCTCGACGAAGCACTCGCCGCGGCCGAAGGCGGTGACCGCCTCCCGCACCGCCGAGTCGTACAGCTCGGGGATCTCCTCCATCGACCGGGCCACCTTCAACCCGCGGCCGCCCCCGCCGTAGGCCGCCTTGATCGCCACCGGCAGACCGTGCTCGGTGGCGAAGGCCACCACCTCGTCCGCTCCGCCGACCGGGTCGGGGGTGCCGGGAACCAGCGGCGCACCCGCCCGCTCGGCGATGTGCCGGGCCTTCACCTTGTCGCCGAGGGCGTCGATGGCGGCCGGCGGCGGGCCGATCCAGATCAGGCCGGCATCGAGCACGGCCTGGGCGAAGTCGGCGTTCTCGGCGAGAAAGCCGTAACCCGGGTGGACCGCGTCGGCGCCGGACCGCTCGGCGACGTCCAGCAGCTTGGCCACCACCAAGTAGCTGTCGCCGGGCGTGGAGCCGCCGAGAGCGTAGGCCTCGTCGGCGACGCGGACGTGCAGGGCGGAGGCGTCCGGCTCGGCGTAGACCGCGACGGAGCCGACCCCGGCATCCCGGCAGGCCCGGGCGATTCGGACGGCGATCTCACCTCGGTTGGCGATGAGTACCTTGCTGATCTGCTGACTACCCATCGCGCGGGACCTCCTTGGCTACCGTCTTGACGACCGATGGGGAGTGTAGACGGCGTGCCGGTGGCACTTACCCGGTGGTAGTCGAAACTCGTCCGGACGAAACCGCCTGCGGGGCCTGGCGTGGGAGGCTCAACGCCGCCAGAGATCGACCCAGGCGACACCGAGTTCGGCGCACATCGTGCGCAGCAGCGGGACGCTGACGCCGACCACGTTGTGGTGGTCGCCCTCGATGCGGGTGACGAAGGCGGAGCCCAGGGAGTCGACGGTGAAGGCGCCGGCCACCACGAGCGGCTCGCCGGTGGCGACGTAGGCGTCGATCTCGGCGTCGCTGACCTCGGCGAAGTGCACGACGGTGGACGCGGTCGCCCCGACCGCGCTCCGCCTGACGCCGTTCGCGCGGGACTGGTTCGGGTCTGGGGCCGTGCCGTCGGAGGAGGTCTCGACGGGTGCCGCGACCGCCGCGTCGCGGGTGTCGATCAGGTGATGGCCGGTGTGCAGGACGCCGCTGCGGCCACGCATCAGCCGCCACCGTTGCCGCGCCGTATCCGGGTCGCCCGGCTTGCCGTAGGTGGCGCCGTCGATCTCCAGCACCGAGTCGCAGCCCAACACGAGCGCGCCCGGGACGCCGGCGGCCACGTCGTTCGCCTTGGCCCGGGCGAGCAGTTGGGCGACATCGATCGCCGCGCGCACGCCGGCCCGGGCGACCACGGCGTCCTCGTCCACCGCGGAGACCACGACCTCCGGAGCGAGACCCGCGTTGCGCAGGGTGACCAGGCGGGCCGGAGAAGCCGACGCCAGCACGAATCGGATCGTCACGCCCGAAGCCTATTCGCGGCGGACCCGTCCCCGCGAACGTCCTCCGGGGCGAGGAACTCGGCCAGAACGTCCAGTCCGACCGAGCCGAGATCCAGGGCTCGGCGATGGAAGTCCCTCAGGTCGAATGTGTCCCGCTCGTGGGCACGGGCTCGATCGCGGACCCGGCGCCAGAGCTGCTCGCCCACCTTGTAGCTGGGGGCCTGCCCCGGCCAGCCCAGGTAGCGCAGTTGCTCGAATCGCAGCTCGGTCTCCTCCACGGCGCAGTGGGCCCGCATGAACCGCCACATCGTGTCGAAGTCCCAGGCGCCGCCGCCGACGTCGTCCGGCGCCTCGAAGCCGCAGTGGACACCGATGTCGATGACCACCCGCATCGCCCGGAGAGCGGCGGCATCGAGCATGCCGAGGCGATCGCCGGGATCGTCCAGGAGGCCGAGTTCGT
>JBDIAG010000215.1:0-7052 GCA_039812305.1 Actinomycetales bacterium
CACCGGGAGAAGTTCAAGCCGCTGGGCGGCCCGGACGGCGGCAACGGCGGCCGGGGCGGCGACGTCGTCCTGGTCGTGGACCCCTCGACCACCACCCTGCTGGAGTACCACCACGGGCCGCATCGGCGAGCCCAGCGGGGCGGCCAGGGCGAGGGCGGCATGCGGCACGGCCGCAACGGCGACGACGTCGTGCTCAAGGTGCCCAGCGGCACCATCGTCAAGTCCACCGCCGGCGAGGTGCTGGCCGACCTGGTCGGCTCCGGCACACGTTTCGTCGTCGCCTACGGCGGTCGCGGCGGGCTGGGCAACGCCGCACTGGCCAGCCCGCGGCGCAAGGCGCCCGGCTTCGCGCTGCTCGGTGAGCCGGGCGAGGAGCGCGAGATCGTCCTCGAACTGAAGTCGGTCGCGGACGTGGCCCTCGTCGGCTTCCCCAGTGCCGGCAAGTCATCCCTGATCGCGGTGATCTCCGCGGCCCGACCGAAGATCGCGGACTACCCGTTCACCACCCTCGTGCCCAACCTCGGCGTGGTCGAGGCCGGCGACACCCGCTTCACCGTCGCGGACGTACCGGGCCTGATCCCGGGCGCGTCCCAGGGCAAGGGGCTGGGGCTGGAGTTCCTGCGCCACGTCGAGCGGTGCGCCGGAATCGTCCACGTGCTCGACTGCGCCACCCTCGATCCGGGACGGGACCCGATCAGCGACCTGGACGTGATCGAGGCCGAGCTGGCGGCCTACGACGTCGACCCGGACTCCTCCGGCGAGGTCCTGCCGTTGACCCGCCGGCCGCGGCTGGTGGCCCTGAACAAGATCGACGTGCCGGATGCCCGGGAGCTGGCCGATATGGTCCGGCCCATCCTCAAGGAGCGGGGGTACCAGGTCTTCGAGATCTCCACCGCGTCCCGGGAGGGGTTGCGTCCACTCGTCTTCGCGATGGCCGAGCTGGTCGCGACCGCGCGGGCGGCGATGCCCATCCTGCAGCCCACACCGACCATTCTGCGGCCGACCCCGGTGGACGACTCCGGCTTCGTCGTCAAGGTCGAAGGCGACCCGGAACGGCCGGGGGAGAAGGCCTTCCGGATCCGCGGGGCCAAGCCGGAGCGCTGGGTGCGGCAGACCGACTTCTCCAACGACGAGGCGGTCGGCTACCTGGCCGACCGGCTGGCCCGGCTCGGGGTCGAGGACGAGCTGCTGAAGGCCGGCGCGGTCAGCGGCGCGACGGTGCTGATCGGCCCGCCCGAGAACGCCGTCGTCTTCGACTGGGAGCCGACGCTGGTCGGTGGCGCGGAGTTGCTCGGTGGGCCACGCGGCAGCGACCCGCGGCTGTCCGAGAGCACCCGTGCCTCCCGCGCGGAGCGCCGCGAGGCCTACCTCGACCGTCGCGAGGCCAAGGACGCGGCCCGGGCCGAACTGGCCGCCGAGCGCGCGGCCGGCCTGTGGACCGATCCGGACGCCGTGCCCGAGACCGATGTCGGAGAGGACGACGAGTAATGGCACCACCGCCCGTGCTCAGCGCCGACCCCGGCAAGGAACTGCTCGAGGCGGCCCGGATCGTGGTCAAGGTGGGGTCGTCGTCCCTGACCAGCACCTCCGGGGGCATCGACGCGCGCCGTCTGGGCGAGCTGGTCGACGTCATCGCCGCCCGGCGCAACAGCGGCAAGGAGGTCGTGCTGGTCTCCTCCGGCGCGATCGCGGCCGGGCTGGCGCCATTGGGACTGGCCCGGCGTCCCGCCGATCTGGCCACCCAGCAGGCCGCCGCGAGCGTCGGTCAGGGCTAGCTGCTGGCCCACTACACCCGGGCGTTCCACCGTTCGTCGCTGCGGGTCGGGCAGGTGCTGCTCACGGCTGACGACATGATCCGCCGGCAGCACTACCGCAATGCGCAGCGCACCCTCTACCGGCTCCTCGGGCTGGGTGTCGTGCCGATCGTCAACGAGAACGACACGGTGGCCACCCACGAGATCCGGTTCGGCGACAACGACCGCCTGGCGGCGCTGGTCGCGCACCTCGTGCATGCCGACGCGCTCGTGCTGCTCTCCGATGTCGACGCGCTGTACGACGGGCCGCCGTCGCGGGCGGGGACCCGCCGGATCCCGCGGGTCCGGCATCAGGCCGACCTCGACGGCATCCAGATCGGCTCCACCGGCTCCGCCGGTCTGGGCACCGGCGGCATGGTGACGAAGGTGGAGGCGGCCGGAATGGCCACCTCGTCGGGGATTCCGACGATGCTCACGAACACCGCACAGGCCGCGGAAGCGCTCGCCGGCCACGACGTCGGCACCTGGTTCGATCGAACCGGACGACGCGTCCCGACGAAACTGCTGTGGCTGGAACACGCGGCGGAGCCGAGGGCCCGCCTCATTCTCGACGCCGGAGCGGTGTCCGCGATCACCCGGAAGGGTGCCTCGCTGCTCGCCGCTGGTGTGATCAGGGCCGAGGGCTCCTTCGAAGAGGGTGATCCGATCGACCTGTGCGATGAAAATGGCCACGTCGTGGCCCGCGGACTGATCAACTATTCCTCGGACGATGTGCCGACGATGCTCGGACGTTCCAGCGGCGACCTGGTCGCCCATCTGGGCGTGGGTTACGGACGCGAACTCGTCCATCGCGATGTCATGGCGGTGCTCGGCAAGCACGGGTGAGCCCCGCGGAGATCTGCGAAGTCCGAACGACCCGATCTCCAGGAGGCTACGCATGGCGGAAACCGCCTCGATCCACACCCGTGGACCGGTGGTGCGGCAACCTCCGCTGTGGCACGTCCGGCTGACGCTGGCGGGACGCGCCCTGGAGATGGCGGAGGTCGAGGCCGCGATGCACCGGCTGGACGAGCAGGCGCGATTCCTCACCGCGATCCGCTTCGACCGCCGGCACGCCGAGGTGACCTACTGGGACGAGGGTGAGGTTCTCGAGGACGTGGCCGCGATGGCACTGCGGCTCTGGGTGGACAACCAGGACGAGGCGGGCCTGCCGGACTGGCGCCCGGTCGGCCTGGAGGTCCTGGACCGGGAGACCTTCCTGGCCCGGGGGCTGGGGGAGCCCAGCGCGGCAGTCACCGGCGACGTCCGCCCGTTCTAGAACAGTCGCCGGCCGAGCCGCGTGCTGATCGGCCCCCGGCGTCCCACGCAGAGGGAGGCCGGGGGCCGTCAGAGGTGAACGCTGAGTCAGGGGAGGGTGAGCACCTGGCCGACGCGGATGATGTACGGGCTCGAGATGCCGTTCGCGGCCGCGAGCGCCTGGTAACCGCCGGCCACGCCGTTGCGGGCGGCGATGCGGTAGAGGGTGTCGCCGGCCTTCACGGTGTACTTCTTGCCACCGGTGGCCTTCTGGGCCCGCTGCGGGGTGGCGGGTGCGGGCGCGGCCGCGGGGGCCGGAGCCGCGACGGCGGCGCCGCCGTTGGCGCGGGTCAGGCCCGCCTTGCGGCCGCAGACGGGCCAGGCGCCCGGGCCCTGGCCGGCCAGCGTCTTCTGGGCGATCGCGATCTGCTGCTCGCGGCTGGCCTTGTGGGCGTGCGAGGCGTACTGGGCCCCGCCGTAGGCGCGCCACGTGCTGGCGGAGAACTGCAGGCCGCCGTAGTAGCCGTTGCCGGTGTTGATCGACCAGTTGCCACCGCTCTCGCACTGGGCGACGCGGTCCCAGACGCTGGAGGCGCTGGCCGGGGCTGCTCCGAGGGCGAGGCCGGCGGCGGCGATCGCGGTCGCGGCGGCGGCGACGCCACGCAGGCGGGCAAGCTTGAAGGTGCCGTTGGGCATGCTGAGCGGATTCCTCTCCTGACGGCGCCTGCGAAGTTAGCTGTCGGGTTCGGGCTGTCAGGTGCCCGGTCCTTCTGGACTTCACCCCTGGTCCCCGGGTGGGTACCGTTGGTTCCTCCGCCCCCGTCACATCCCCGGGCGGTCCGGGCAGGCGGATCCGCGTGGACGAGGCTGGGCGCCGCGGATCGACGTGTGCGTACTTCTCGGTCGTTTGGTCCGCGTCGTGCGAACACGCTCAAACGTAGCGGGAGAACGGTGCCGGTTTCCAGCCCCAGGTAACAGCTTCATGACGATGACATAACGGCCATATGGCCACATGGTCGACTGTTGGGGTCGCCTTCCGCGAGCCCTTGGGCGTAGGGCTAAACACGTTGTGGGATAAGGGGTTTGGCTATCCGTTTGGCTCAGAACGATCGTCTTTTCAACTACTTTGCTGCGCGTTCGCGCCGAGTTGTCAAGCCGAATATCGAGGAAATTTTGTGAGATTCACCCGGTGAGTCGTTGTCTAAATCACAGCCAGGTTACGGACGGTCCGTGGCGCCCCTCTCCACGGGCCCGGCCGTGCTCCGCGGCCGCGGGACTAACCTTGGACGGTGAGTAGAACACAGAGTGGGGAAGGTTCCGGGTCCGCCGCCGACGAGGGCGTCCGCGACCTGGCGACCCGGGCCCGGGAGGCCAGTCGGGCGCTGGCCACGGCCACGGCGGCCGGTAAGAACGAGGCGCTGGAGGCGATCGCCGACGCGCTGGTGTCGTCCGCCGACGAGATCGTGGCCGCCAACGCGCTGGACATGGAGCGCGAGCGCGCGGGTGGGATGAGCGAGGGCCTGCTGGACCGGCTGAAGCTGACCGGGGAGCGAGTGTCCGGGATCGCCGCCGCCGTGTGCGAGGTGGCCGGCCTGCCCGACCCGGTGGGGGAGGTGTTGCGCGGCCAGCGGCTGCCGAACGGCTTGCGACTGAACCAGGTGCGAGTGCCGATGGGCGTCGTCGGGATGATCTACGAAGCCCGCCCGAACGTCACGGTGGACGCCGCCTCGCTGGCGCTGAAGTCCGGCAATGCGGTTCTGTTGCGGGGCGGTTCGGCGGCCGAGGAGTCCAACAAGGTGCTGGTCGGGGTGATCCGGTCGGCGCTGGAGTCGGTCGGGCTGCCCGCGGATCTGGTGGCCACGGTCGACGCGTACGGCCGTGACGGCGCCACCGCCCTGATGCGGGCTCGCGGGCTGGTCGACGTGCTCATCCCGCGCGGCGGCGCGGGACTGATCCAGGCCGTCGTGCAGAACTCGATCGTCCCGGTGATCGAGACCGGTGTCGGCAACTGCCATGTCTACGTCGACGCCGTCGCCGACTCCGAGATGGCGCGGGCGATCGTCCTGAACTCGAAGACCCACCGGGTCGGAGTCTGCAACGCGGCCGAGACGATCCTGCTGCACGCGGCACACGTGGAGGACGGGCTGGTGGAGTCGGTGGTCCGCGACCTCGACGAAGCGGGCGTGGTGATCCACGCGGACGAGCGGACGTCGCGGGTCGCCGCCGGGGCCGGAGTCAGCGTCAAGCCGGCCACCGAGGAGGACTGGGGGACGGAGTACCTCGCGATGGAGGTGGCGATCGGCGTGGTCGACGACCTGGACGCCGCTCTGGATCACATCCGCACCTACTCCAGCGGGCACACCGAGGCGATCGTGACCCGGGATCTGGATTCCGCGGATCGCTTTGCCGCGGAGGTCGATTCGGCGGCCGTCATGGTCAACGCCTCGACCCGGTTCACCGACGGCGGCGAGCTCGGGCTCGGCGCGGAGATCGGGATCTCCACCCAGAAGCTGCACGCCCGCGGCCCGATGGGCCTGGCCGAGCTGACCACGAGCCGCTGGATCGTCCGTGGCGAGGGGCATGTGCGCTCGTGAGCGCGGTCGACGGACGTGAGCCCAGCCTCTGGGAGCTCCAGGTGGCCGAGAATCCCGGTCATTCGGAGTGGTACGTACAGCGTTTTCGCAAGCTCGCCGAGGACGGCGTCGACATCGTCGGCGAGGCCCGGCTGATCGACGCGATGCTGGCGCGTGGCTCGCGCGTGCTGGACGCCGGCTGCGGGCCGGGCCGCGTCGGCGCGTACCTGCACGGGGCCGGGCACCGTGTCGTCGGCGTGGACGTCGACCCGGTCCTCATCGCCGCGGCCGAGCAGGACTACCCCGGTCCACGCTGGCTGGTCGCGGATCTCTCCCGGCTGGACCTGACCGGGGAACGATTCGACGTCGTCGTCTGCGCCGGAAACGTGATGACGTTCGTGGCCCCGAGCACTCGCGTGCAAGTGCTCTCCCGGCTGGCGGCGCATCTGGCCGGGGGGTCGCCCGACGAGGGCGGCGGCCGGCTCGTCGTCGGTTTCGGCTCCGGTCGGGGGTACGCCTACGACGAGTTCGAGCGTGACGCGGCCGCGGCCGGGCTGGCGATCCAACACCGGTTCGCCACCTGGGACCTGCGACCGTTCACCCTGGAAAGCGGCTTCCTGGTGGCGGTGCTGTCGCGGGGAGAGACGCCGCCGGCGTAGGGCCCGCTTCCGGGGTGGGTGGAGCCCGCCAGGATTCGGGCTCGAGCCTCCCGCGGGAGGTCCGTCCCGGGTCCGGCCGCGGATCTGATGTTGAACAGCCATCTGTTCGCGCGTTGACCGGTAGTCAGCCGAGCAGCCAGCGATCGCCGGTTGCTCGGCCCACAACCGGCTGATGTGCGGGAAGCCGGTCAATCGAGGCGGCCGGAGGGCGGCTCAGCGCCGCATCACAGCCTCGCCAGCAGCCATCCCGGCCGCAGCAGGTGTCCACCGATCTGTGCGATGCGAGTGGCCAGGCCGCGGTCGGCCGTCACCACTGCGACGGTGGCCCCGTCCGCGATGGCCCGGGCGGTCTCGGCGACGATCGTGTCGTCGCCCTCGCCCGCTGCGTGCACGACCTCGACGTCACCCGTACGCGAGTGCGGCACACCGGCTTTGGCCTGTCCCTCGAGCACGAGAATCACCCGGGGCGCCAGCGTCGGCGCGGCCAGCAGCTGGCGGTGGAGCCGGGCGGCGGCGCCGGGACGGTCGTGCCACCAGCCGTCCGGCCGGGAGCCGACGACGTTGGCGCCGTCGACGACGATCAGGTCGGTCGTGGGGTCGTCCATTCACCCAGTGTGGGTGGCCGGGACCGCGTCCGGCGACGGGGGAGCACCTCGGACGCACCCGGCGCGGTACGGTGTCCTGCACTCGATTCGTGATTGGTCTGCTGGAGGAGTACTCGATGTCGCACACCCTGGCCGCGGTCTTCACCGCCGCGGCGCACGAGGCCG
>JBDIAG010000216.1:0-7032 GCA_039812305.1 Actinomycetales bacterium
GCGCAGGACGTGGACGCCGTGGGTCACCCGCTCGAGGCCGAGCAGGCCGGGCGCGGTGGCCGCCGCGCCGGTGGCGAGCACCAGCACGTCGTCGGGCTGCTCGAGGCCGTCGTCGTCCAGCACCGTGGCGTTCGAGCGGTCCAGGCCGACGGCCGTCGTGCCGCTCAACGCGAGAACTCCGGGTCGCCGCACCGGCGGCAGGTCGATCGCCGCGATCTCGGTGCGCCCGGCCAGTACGTCCGACAGCAACACCCGGTTGTACGGGAGGTACGGCTCCGCGCCGAGCACGGTGATCCGGAACCGGGTGCCGTCGGCATCCCGGCGGGAGAGCTCGTCCACGAATCGCGCGCCGACCATCCCGTGGCCGACCACGACGATTCTCATCGACTCAGCCGCCACTCATCGCCCCTTCTCGAACGGCGTCGTCGGCGATCCCGCCGGCGACGATCGACACCGCGCAAACCTTGAGCTCGGGCATCCCCGAGACCGGGTCGCAGACGTCGGAGGTGGCCTGGTTGACACTGCCCGTCCCGGCCCAGTGGAAGGGGACGAAGACGCAATCGGGACGGATCGCCGGGCTGAGCCGGCAGCGCACCACCAGCTCTCCCCGGCTGGTGCGCAATCGCATCGGCGTGCCCTCCTCCAGCCCGAACCGGGCCGCGAGGTAGGGGTGGACCTCCCCGAAGGCCTCGCCCACCGCATCGGCCAGGGCCCGCACCCGCCGGGTCTGGGCACCGGACTGGTAGTGCTGCAGCACGCGTCCGGTGATCAGGTAGACCGGCGCGTCGGGGCGCAGGTCGTCCGAGGGCGGCACGTGGTCGGTGACCACCATCCGCGCCCGGCCGTTCGGGGTGGCGAACCGCCGGGTGAACAGCCGGGGAGTCCCCGGATGCGGGTGGCCGTCCACACCTGCCGGCACCGGCCAGAACAACTCCTCACCCGCGTCGAGCCGGGCGTAGGAGGCGCCGGAGTAGTCGGCGACACCACCCGCGCTCGCCCGGGCCAGCTCGGCGAAGACGGCGGCCGGCTCGGTATCGAAACCCGTTGGGACGCCGAGCCGGACGGCCAGATCGTGCAGAATCCGCAGTTCCGAGCGGACTCCCGGCGGCGGCGGGAGCGCCTGCCGACGGCGGATGATCCGGCCTTCGAGGGAGGTCATCGTGCCCTCCTCCTCGGCCCACTGGGTGACCGGCAGCACGACGTCCGCGAGCAGCGCGGTCTCGGACGGGACGAAGTCGCTGACGACGAGCAGATCGAGGGCGGCCAGCCCGCGGCGCAGTTCGTCGCTGTTCGGCACCGAGACCACGAGATTGGAGCCGTGCACCATCAGCATCCGGATGCCGCCGGGAGCGCCGAGCCGGGCGAGCAACTGCATGGCCGGCAGACCGGGACCGGGCAGCGACTCCGGCGGGACACCCCACACCGAGGCGACATGCGCCCGGGCGGCGGGATCGGCGATCGAGCGATACCCGGGCAGCTGGTCGGCCTTCTGCCCGTGCTCACGGCCGCCCTGCCCGTTGCCCTGGCCGGTGATCGGCCCGTAGCCGGAGTGTGGACGGCCGGGCAGACCCAGCGCCAGGGCCAGATTGATCGCGGTGGCGACCGTGGGCACCCCCTGCGCGTGCTGCTCGACGCCACGGCCGGTGAGGACGACCGCGCTGCGCCCGTTGCGCGGGGAGCGCGCAGCGAGCATCCGGGCGACCTGCCGCAACCGCCCGGCCGGGACGCCGCTGACCGCCTCGACCCGCTCCGGCCACCAGAGCGCCGCCGCCGAGCGCGCTTCCTCGACACCGTCCACCCGCTCGGCCAGATACGCGTCGTCGCAGAGGTTCTCGGCGAACAGGAGGTGCAACAGCCCCTGCAGCACGACGAGATCCGTGCCGGGAACGGGCTGCAGGTGGAATCCGGCGCCGTCGTCGCACAGCTGGGCGGTGGCCGAGTGCCGGGGATCGACCACGACCAGTCCACCTTTGGCGCGCACCCCGGCGAGGTGCTGCACCAAGGGCGGCATCGTCTCGGCCACGTTGCTGCCCAGCAGCAGGACGGCGTCGGCCGCATCGACATCGGCGAGCGGGAACGGCAGACCGCGATCGAGGCCGAAGGCCCGGTTGCTGGCGGCCGCGGCGGACGACATGCAGAAGCGCCCGTTGTAGTCGATGTACGGGGTTCTCAGCACCACTCTGGCGAACTTGCCCAGCGCATAGGCCTTCTCGTGCGTGAGGCCACCGCCGCCGAAGACTGCCAACGCCTCCGGTCCGCTCTCGGCCGTGATGCGTTGCACGGTCTGGGCGATCAGCCCCAGGGCGTCGTCCCAGGTCGCGCGAACCAGTTCGCCACGCACGTTGCGCAGCAACGGCGTGGTCAGCCGGTCGGCCACCGAGAGCAACGACGCGGACGTCCACCCCTTCTGGCACAGCCCACCACGATTCGTCGGGAAGTCCCGGCCGGTCACCACGAGCGGCGGGCCGGCGGGCGTGGCGTCCTCCGGCGGTTCGAGCCGCATGGCGCACTGCCACGCGCAGTAGGGACAGTGCGTGTCCGCGGGGGTGAGCGATCGCCCGGGCATCCGGTCAGACCCTCGCCGCCGCCATCCGGGCACCGGGGCGCAGGTAGCACGCCCAGGTGAGCACCACCATGAACGCGTACACCCCGACGTAGACGTACAGCGCCGGCACGATCGACCCGTAGCTGCCGGACGACCAGGCGTACGTGCGCGGGACGAGGAAGCCGCCGTAGGCGCCGACCGCGGCGATGATGCCGATGGCCGCGGCCGCCTCCGCCTTGAACCGGCTCATCACGGCGGCGCCGCCACCGGCGTCGGCCGCGTAGGTACGGAAGATCGCCGGGATCATCCGGTAGGTGGCTCCGTTGCCGACCCCGGTCGCGACGAAGAGCACCATGAACGTGCCCAGGAACATCGCGAAGCTGTTCAGGCTGAGGGCGTAGACCGCGCCGAGGACGCCCAGACCCATCAGCACGAAGGAGGTGGCGGTCACCGCGGCACCACCGAGCCGGTCGGCGATCCGGCCGCCGAGCGGACGCGCCAGCGAGCCGACCAGCGCCCCGAGGAAGGCGTAGTTGGTGACCGCCACGTCCGGGAACTGGGTCTTGATCAACAGCGGGAAGGCGGCCGAGTAGCCGATGAACGATCCGAAGGTGCCGATGTAGAGCACGGCCATCACCCAGGTGTGGCCGCGCTTGCCCGCGGCGGCCGACGAACGGAGGTCGACACTGGCCTCGGCCAGGTTGTCCATGTACCGCCAGGCCAGGTACGCCGCCACCAGCACGAGTGGGATCCACATCAGGCCGGCCCGCTCCAGGTGCATTCCACCGCCGGCGAGGACGATCGCCGTGACGACGATCGGTGCCTGCACGACGGCCACCCCGATGTTGCCGCCGGCGGCGTTCAGGCCGAGCGCCCAGCCCTTCTCCCGTTCCGGGAAGAAGTAGGAGATGTTGGCCATGGACGAGGCGAAGTTGCCGCCGCCGAAGCCGGCCGTCGCCGCGATCACCAGCATCGTGGTGAAGGACGTGTCCGGGTTGCTGACGGCCCACGCCAGGCCGCTGGCCGGGACGAGCAGCAACAGGGCGGAGACGATCGTCCAGTTGCGGCCGCCGAAGATCGGCACCGCGAAGGTGTAGGGGAAGCGCAGGGTGGCGCCCACCAGACTGGGCACGGCGACCAGCCAGAACAGCTGCGAATCGGTGAAGGCGAATCCGACGCTGTTGAGATTGACCGCCACGATGCTCCACAGCATCCAGACCGAGAAGCCGAGGTGCTCGGCGAGAATAGAGAAGACCAGGTTGCGGCGGGCGACGGATCGTCCGCCATTGCTCCAGAAGGTGGGGTCCTCGGGATCCCACTGCTGGATCCAGCGGCCGGTGCGGCGCGGACGGACCGTCGCGACCGGGGTCGGCGTCCGCACCTGCGACGTCTCGGAAACCTGCTCAGCCATGCGGAACTCCTCCGGAGGATGGGGGGTGCGCGGCCTCGACGTCGTGGCCCGGCGCGATCTGAGAGCCGACGTGGCCGGCCATCAATCACGCTAGGCGGACGATGTTTCACCCAGTGATCATCCGGTTTCGCCTCCGCAACAAAGTCCGCACAGCTGCCGTCGTCCGCTGTGAGAAGGACATCGTCTGTTTCACCGGCCGTGATACGGCTAAGCGATGGACATGAGCCAACTTGCGAGCATGGGTGGCGATACCTCCGCCGATGACGACGCCGCGGGTGAGGGCGTGAGCCGTCCGCCGGAGCCGTACGAACTGCACGAGGCCGAGGGGCCGCTGCAGCGGGACGAACTGATCGCGCTGGACGCCTGGTGGCGGGCGGCCAACTACCTCGCCGTCGGACAGATCTACCTCACGGCGAACCCGCTCCTGCGAGAGCCGTTGCGGCCCGAGCACATCAAACCGCGGCTGCTGGGCCACTTCGGTACGGTGCCGGGGCTGAATCTGGTCAACGTCCACGCCAACCGGGCGATCAGGCACCACGATCTGGACGCGATCATGGTCGCCGGTCCCGGCCACGGCGGGCCGGGACCGAACGCCTGCGCCTGGCTCGAGGGCACCTACACCGAGCTCTACAGCCACCTGGATCACGACCTGGAGGGACTGGCGGCCTTCTTCAGGCAGTTCTCCTTCCCCGGTGGCGTGCCCAGCCACTGCGCGCCGGAGACGCCCGGATCGATCCACGAGGGTGGCGAGCTGGGCTATTCCCTGCTGCACGCCGTCGGGGCGGCCTTGGACAACCCCGATCTCACGGTGTTCTGCGTCGTCGGCGACGGCGAGGCGGAGACCGGGCCGTTGGCGGCGAGCTGGCACGCGACCAAGTTCCTCGACCCCGGCCGGGACGGCGCGGTGCTGCCGATCCTCGCTCTCAACGAGTACAAGATCGCCAATCCCACTCTGCTGGCGCGGATTCCACCGGACGAGCTGGTGACGCTGATGCGCGGCTACGGCTACCAGCCGCACACCGTCGCGGGCAGCGACCCGGCGGAGGTGCACCAGGCCATGGCGGCGGCCGTCGACGCCTGCGTGGCGCGGCTGGCCGACATCCGCGAGCGGCCGCCGGCAGCCGGGGAACCGATCCACTGGCCGATGATCATCCTGCGCACCCCCAAGGGCTGGACCTGCCCGCCCGAGGTGGACGGACAGGCGGTCGAAGGCACCTTCCGGGCGCACCAGGTTCCCCTGCCCAACGCCCGGACCGACGACCGGCATCGCGAGGTGCTGGAGGCCTGGCTGCGGTCCTACCGTCCCGAGGAGCTCTTCGACGACGACGGCGGCCTGGTGCCCGAACTGGTGGCGCGCAATCCGGTGGGGAACCGCCGGATGAGCGCCAATCCGGTCGCCAACGGCGGTCTCGCGCGCCGCGACCTGCGGCTGCCGGACTGGCGGGACTTCGCCGTGCCGGTGGAACAGCCCGGTGCGAGCCTGCACGAGGCCACCAGGGTGCTGGGAGGTTGGCTGGCCGAGGTGGTGCGGGCCAATCCCGAGACGTTCCTGATCTTCGCCCCGGACGAACTGGCCAGCAACCGGCTCCAGGACGTGCTGCAGGTGACCGACCGCAGATGGGAGCTGGACGTCGCGGCGAACGACGACCGGCTCGGCTCGCACGGCCGGGTGATCGAGGTTCTCAGCGAGCACCTCTGCCAGGGTCTGCTGGAGGGCTACCTGCTCACCGGCCGGCATGGTGTGTTCACCTGCTACGAGGCCTTCATCCACATCGTCGACTCGATGTTCAATCAGCATGCGAAATGGCTCCAGGCGAGCGCGGAGGTGGAATGGCGCCGGCCGGTGGCCAGCTTCAACTATCTGTTGTCCTCACACGTGTGGCGGCAGGACCACAACGGCTTCACCCACCAGGATCCGGGCTTTCTCGACGTGGTGCTCAACAAGAGCCCGGAAGTGGTGCGGGTCTATCTGCCGCCGGACGCCAATACCTTGCTCTCCACCTATGACCACTGCCTGCGATCGCGGCATTACATCAATGTCGTCGTCGCCGGAAAGCAGCCGCAACAGGATTGGCTGAGCGCGTCGGAGGCGGCCACGCACTGCGCCCGGGGCATCGGCATCTGGCCCTGGGCGGGCCACCGCGACGACATCGGCTCCGAGCCGGACGTGGTGCTGGCCTGCGCGGGCGAGATTCCCACCCTGGAGGTGCTGGCGGCGGCCTCGATTCTTCGGGAAGGTCTGCCGGAGCTACGGGTTCGCGTGGTCAACGTCGTCGACCTGATGCGGTTGCAGCCGGACACCGAGCACCCGCACGGGCTGACCGACCACGAGTTCGACACGATCTTCACCCAGAGCCGGCCGGTGATCTTCGCCTTCCACGGCTATCCGTGGCTGGTGCACCGGCTGGCCTACCGCCGGCACAACCACGCGAACATCCACGTGCGCGGCTACAAGGAGAAGGGCACCACGACCACGCCGTTCGACATGGTCATGCTCAACGACCTCGACCGCTATCACCTGGTGATCGACGTGATCGACCGGGTACCGCACCTGGGAACCCGGGCCGCGCAACTCCGACAGGACATGGTGGACACCCGACTCCGCGCCCGCGCCTGGACCCGGGAACACGGCGTCGACCTACCGGAAATCACCGACTGGACCTGGCCGGCCTGATCCGGCGGGTCTGATCCGGCCGGTCTGATCCGGCCCTCCTGATCCGGCCCTCCTGATCCGGCTGGTCTGGGCGGGACGGGCTACGCTGGCCGGCCTTGGGCGGCTGGGTTGGGCGCCCATGGAGCGTTGCGGGTCCGGCCTGGCCGGCCGGGCAGCCGGCTATACGCCCATCGACCCGTTATGTGCCCATTAGCCCGCGATCACTGGCCGCTCGACGCACAGCCGGTCAACGCGCGAACAAGCGGCTGACTCCGCGCCCGGATCCCGCGCGTAGGGCCAGCTCGGCTGTGATCTAGCTCGGCACGCTCGGGCGGGGCTCGGCACGCTCGGGCGAGACGGCTCGCCCGGGCTACGGTGGTGAGCTGGGCCGGCCCCGCCGGGCTGCGGTGGGTGAGCTGGCTG
>JBDIAG010000217.1:0-7000 GCA_039812305.1 Actinomycetales bacterium
TCGGCCCAGCCGGCCACCTCCTCCGGCGGGATCGCCGCCAGCAGGCCGCCGAGCCGGTCGCGGGCCTCGGCGTGCTCCGCGCCGTCCAGACCCAGGGCGAACGGGCCGGCCAGCGAGGTCATCACGGAGTACGGGCCCACCCGATACCGCTCCGGGTCGGCGAGCAGCTGGCGGACCGCCACACCGCCGGTGACCAGCCTCAACGCACCGAGGGTGGCCTGCGGCCGGAACCGGCGCAGCACGCCGAGCAACCAGTCCGGCGGATCGGCCACCAGACGGTACTTGCCGGCGTCCAGTCCCTGGCGAGCCAGCCGTCTCGCGTCGCCGGGCAGGTCGGCGAGGGTGTCCCGCACGGAGAGCCAGAAGGGCGACGTGGTCATGACGCCCTCCCGGCGCCGTCATCGCCGGGGACCGGCGCCATCCGGGCGAGATGGGCGACCGCCCGCCGCCCGGGGACGAGGAAGTACTCCCCGCCGCGCGGCCAGATGTGCGGCTGGATGCCACGCAGCCGACCGGGTGCGCGGTGCGGGGTGCCCGGCAGCCCGAATCCCGAGCAGCCGGCACCGGCGATCGGATCCTGGTCGCCACCGAGGGCGAACGCGTTGCCGTCGTTGAGCCACTGCGACTGGACGAACTCGAACTGGGCCTCGAGATCGCTCTGGTAGCAGGCGAACAGGAGCCCCCGCTCCTGGCCGTCGTCAGGGGCCGCCGGGTCGAACCGGGGGCCGTAGGGCACTCCCCGCCGGATCAGCTGGTGACGCCTCTCCAGGCGCCCGGCGAAGCCCAGCGAGCCGCGCGGGTTGGCGCGGCGGACATGCGCGCCGAGGGGACAGGCATCCCCGGTGGCGTCCGCCGAGTAGTCGAAGTCGTTGCCGGCCGGGGGATCCCAGCCGGGGTCGGTCTCGGGATGCAGGGCGAGCGGGGCGCCGTCCGGCCACCGGCCCATCAGCAGGGCGGCCACCTTGGCCACGCTCAGTCCGCTGTGCCGGGCCGCGGCTTCCAGCATGCGGTGGAAGCCCGCGACGTCCTGCTCCAGCTTGCGGATGGCCAGATAGCTGCCGTTGCGGGTCAGCCAGGGCTCGGTGTCGTCGCACAGGCCGTCCACGTCCGGGAGTCCGAGGACGAACTCGCCGGGTGGCACGCTCGGCCGGGCACTGCCGGCGTGCCGGCTGGCCTCCAGGCCCTCGATGACCGGGCCGGAGAGCCCGTCGCGGAACCCGAAGTGCTCGCGGCCCTGCGGCAGGTGACGGGCGTGCAGCGGCGGATCCAGCTCGGTCACGCCGCACTGCCAGAACTCCTGCTGGAGACCGGCCACCTTGGCCTCGACCCGGGCGGGATCGCCGCTCACCATGAGCATGAGATGCAGCCGGCCCTCGGATCCGAAGGGGCTGCGCCAGTCCACCGGCTCGCTGCGGCCCGCCACCTGCTCGACCCGGTCGCCGAGCAGCGCGGCGCGGGCGGCCATACCGTCCCGGAACGCCTCCGGGAGCCGGTCGAGACGCGCCTGCGGCACGCCGAGCGCGCGCAGCCCCCGCCAGGTGACGGCGAGGTTGACCGCGGGGAAGACGGGGCGGTCCTGCGCACTCTGCAGCTGCGGGCCCAGCTCGCCCAGCCAGCTGCGGGCGGCGGCCGCGTCGGTGACGGTGAGGAAGACGTAGCTGGTGGCGCCGGAGTTGTAGCCGAGCAGGATGTTGCCCTGGATGTCGGCGAGATCCATCGCGGCGGAGATCGTCCGGGAGCGCGCGCCGGCCGGCGCGAGGAGCTGATCGGTCATCGCCGGGCCTCCGGGTTCTGGGGATGGCCGGGGACGAAATCGCCCCGGAAGGCTGCCAGCAGATCCCGCGGCGCGTCCAGCAGGTGGTCCGCCGCGAAGTCCAGCAGTCTGCGGTGGGTGTCCAGACCGGAGCGGACCTGGCCGACGGTCGCGTAGGGATACCCCGCGTAGAACCTGGTGGTCCGGATCTGGTGTCTGGTCAGGTAGGCCGCGAAGGCGTCCTCGCCCAGGTCGGCGGGGTAGTCGAGGCAGTGGCCGAAGATCGCGTCGCGGGCCGCGCCGAGGTGCCGGTACAGGTCGGCGGCCGGGGACCGGGCACCGTCGGTGGTGGTCGTGGTGAGCAGGTAGGGCGTGGGCCAGGAGTCGCGGCGCTGGCCGGGTTGGGCCGGTGGCGAGTCGACGACGATCCACCGTCCGAAATGGACGCTGGCCAGGCGCGCGAACGGGCTCTCCGCGCCGGTGGGCAGGTCGGCGAGGGTGGCGCGCAACGACTCCAGCCGGTTCGCGGGGAGGGGGGTGAGACAGGTGAACGCGTAGAGCTGGCCGCGGACGTCCCCCCGGCCGTCGCGCGGCTGCCGACCCAGCTCGGGGCGGCCCTGCAGCCGGTGCAGGCCGTCGGCGTAGGCACCGGCGAACCCCTCCGCGTCTTCGGGCGCCATCGCCCGGCCACGCAGGTCCGCGAGCAGGCGCTCCGCCTGCAGACCCGCCAGCACCTCGGTGTTGGACGCCTCCGGGTACGCGCTGTAGTGGTGGCCGACGGGCAGTGCGCTCTCGCCGACCCAGGCGACGAAATCGCGGCCGGGGATCGGGGCCCGGAAGCGCCGCCACAGGCTGCGGGCCTCGTCCTCGGGGAAGTTGGGGAAGCCCAGGGAGGTGTTCCAGATCAGCCGCATCCGGTCGGCCAGGATGTCGGTGAACGCCTGGAGGTAGGCGGGTTCGGTGCCGTTGAAGTTGGTCTCGAAGAGGAGGTAGTCGTACTTGAGGCTGACCGGGTTTCCGCTGGTCGGCAGGCCGGTGAGAATCGTCCAGCGCGCGGACTGGATGAAGGAGAGCTCCTGGAGATCCTCGCTCTTGCCCCACGGGGTCGTCGGCATGATCTGCAGGACGGCCCGCAACAGCGGGGTGTACCCGACGGCGATCGGGCTGATCGTGGTCAGCGGGAGCGTGCGTCCGGCGGCCACCGGGACCCGGCGCCCGGGCGGCTGGCGGCGAGGCTCGTGCTGTGCCCCGCTCATCCGAGTCACCGCCCCTCCGCCTCGGGCGCGGACGGAATGCTCCGTTCCACCGCCGGTTCTGTTGTAGTCGATCCGGTGGTAACCGGTTCGCTCGAGGGTCACGATGCCACCTCGACCAGCCCGGCCGGGCGGCCGTGCGACGGACCCTCCGGGCTGGGGGAGTGGCTCTTCGGGCCGTGGGAGTGCGCGAGGGCGGGCCGGCGGTGGCCGAGGTCGTCGCGGTCCAGCTGCAGGCGCAGTCTGGCCAGAGCCCGGGCCCGGGTCGGTCCGATGCTGCCGATCGGCATGCCGGTCATCTCCGCGATCTCGGAGTAGCTCGGCGCGGGATCGGCGGTCAGGTACAGGATCACCGCTCGCTGCCGGTCGGGCAGCTCCTCGATCGCCGAGTGCAGCTGCTCGAGCCGTTCGGCCAGCAGCACCTCGTTCTCCGGGCTCGGCGCCGGAGGCAGCAGCGGGTCGAGGTCCTCGGCGTTGGTCGTCCGGCGGCTGAGGCTGGCCGCGCGCCAGGCCTCCCGCCGGGTCACCGTCGCCAGCCAGGTCCGCAGCGCCTCCGGCTCCCGGATGCGGCCGATCCCCTCCGCCAGCCGCATCCAGGTGGTCTGAATGACATCGTTCGCCACCGTGGGCGGCAGGCCGCACGTGCGCGTGATGCCCCGCAGCATCGGCGTGTAGCGGCGCAGGATCTCGCTCCACGCGTCGTCCTCGCCGTTTCCGGCCCGACGGACGAGATCCGCCGCGGCCTCGAACTCCGTCCGGTCCGGGGCGGGGCCGTCGCCCAGCTCGACGGTGCTTGACCGGCCGGCCGGCATGGACGTATCGACCAGAACGGATGGCTCGACCGAGGTGCAGGATCGGGGCCTGGCCGGGCAGATCGTGGTCATCTCGTTCATCCCTCCGCTGTGCTGCTTCGTGACAATCAGGCTGTCCGCGATGCGTTAGCGAGGCGTCAGCGAGCCCGACGCCGGAGGCTGGCGCCGCACGGAGTGAGTTGGGTAAGCACGACGCCGAGCAGGGGCGGGCCGAATCGGGGGACGTGTTGCGGCCCCTCGACGGGGTGAAACACTCGGGGTATGCGTTTCGTGGTCTCTGTGGTGGTCAATGCCCTCGCCATCTGGGTGGCGACGTGGTTGCTGTCCGGAATGAGTGTCGACAGCGGTGGTGGTCCCGGCTCCCAGGTGCTCACCTACCTGGCGATCGGACTGATCTTCGGCGTCGTCAACGCGATCATCCGGCCGATCGTGGTGGTCCTGTCGATCCCCTTCTACATCCTCACCCTGGGGCTGTTCACGTTCATCGTGAACGCGCTCATGCTGTGGCTGACGTCCAGCGTGGCGGGCTGGGTCGGCGTCGGCTTCCACGTCGACGACTTCTTCTGGACGGCCGTCCTGGGCGCGCTGGTGGTGAGCATCGTGTCCGTCGTGGTCAACGGCGTGATCGGGACCGGCCGCAGCCGCGAGGAATAGAAGGGGCCGGATCCACCTTTCAGACGGCCGCTGGCGCGTCTCGATCGGCCCGGCGAGGTCGGTGCGGGCGGGACCGGAGACCCACGCTGCGACACGCAGTCTGTGTTCGCCGGCGGCGGGACCGTACGGTGGCTGGATGAGCGCCGCCGCCGCTGCCGACCTCCTGGAGCAGGCGCACGAGTATCGCGGCGAACTGCTCGGCTACTGCTATCGCTTCCTCGGGTCCTCCGCGGAGGCCGAGGACGCCGTGCAGGAGACGCTGACCAGGGCCTGGGACAAAGCGTCGACCTTCCGGCGGGAGTCCGCGCTGCGGACCTGGCTCTACCGGATCGCGGTGCGCGTCTGCCTCGACATGAGCCGCGCTCCGCAACGCCGGGCGCTGCCGATGGACCTGGTCGGCCCCGGACGCCTCGGTGCCTCGCCGCCGGATCTCGGTGAACCGTTGCCGGCCGATCGCTGGGTGTGGCCGATGCGGGACTCCCGGCTGCTGCCGCCGGAGGCGGACCCGGCCGAGGTCGTCGCCTACCGGGACTCCGTGCGCCTGGCCTTCCTGGTCGCCCTGCAGCACCTGCCTGCACGGCAGCGTGCGGTCCTGATCCTACGCGACGTGCTGGCCTTCAGCGCGACCGAGACCGCGCAGACGTTGGAGATCTCGGTCGACGCCGTCACCTCCGCCCTCGCCCGGGCACGGTCCGCGATCCGCGGGCGCGTCGGCGAGCCCGGGCCGGCGGCCGACGATCTCGTCGTGCGTGAGACGGTCGATCGGTACGTCGCGGCCTTCGAGGCCTACGACGTCGACGCGCTGGTGCGGCTCCTCACCTCGGACGCCGACTTCACGATGCCGCCGCTGACCTTCTGGCTGCGGGGCAGCGAGCAGATCGAACGATGGTGGCGCGGACCGGGAGAGGTGTGTCGCGGCTCTCGGATCGTCCGGACGCGGCTCAACGGATGCCCCGCGGTCGCCGCCTACCATCCCGCCGGGCCCGGACGATGGGATCCGTTCGCCGTGCACGTGCTGGAGATCTCGGCGGCCGGCATCACCGCGATCACGCACTTCCTCGACGCGGTCGCCGTGCCGCCGGCGTCCGGTGCGTCGCCCTGGCCGGTGTTCGCCGCACTGGATCTGCCCGCCAGCCTAGGCCAGCTCGAGATTTTCCCCGGGGAGCAGCGACCAGTTTCGTGATCTCGCGACGTCCAAGGAGGTAAGGGCGCGACAGGACGTAGACGCAGTGCTTGTGCTTGTTTCCTGGCGGGCCCCGCAGCAGGGCGGATCCGCCGCCCCCGTCCACGGAGGAACCATCATGGCCGCACCGGTTACCGCACACCTCTTCTACTCGCTCAACGGAGTCGCCCGCGACCCCCACCTCTTCCAGTTCGACTGCTTCGGCGAGGCCGAGGGCGCACTCATGGGCCGGATGCTGGAGGGCATCACGGACGTCGTCATCGGCCGCAGGCTGTGGACGGAATGGAGGGAGTACTGGGCGACCGCGGACGACCCGTTCGGGGCCTTCATCAATCCGGTTCGCAAGCACGTGATCAGCTCCACTCTCGACGGCCCGCTGGACTGGAACAGCGTGCTGGTCGACGGCGAGCCGGCCGCCTACGTGCGGGACCTCGCTGCCAACGCCGCCGGCCGGGTGACGGTCACCGGCGGCGTACGGACGGTGCGCTCGCTCTTCGTCGCCGGTGCGATCGACGAACTCACCCTCACCGTCCACCCGGTGGTGACGCCGGAGGGCGAGCGGCTGTTCGACGAGACGGTCCCCCTCACCCGCCTGCAGCTGGTGGAGGCGCAGTCCACGCCGACCGGAAACGCCGTTCTCACTTACTCGCTACGGCGAACGCAGGAGTAAGGGCGGGCCGTTCCGGGCGTGTACCGACCTGGATTGTCGGAGGCACCGGCTAGCCTTCAAGGCATGGCGACCCGTACGACCTCTTCCCCCGTACGCCGGTCCGACCAGCCAACGAAGCGTCCGCGGCCGGCCGGCAAGTCCGCGCCACCGGCGCGTGGTGGGCGGTCGGCAGCGGCATCGCAACGGCATACCCGCTCGGCCGGCCCCGGCCTGATCAGCAAGGCGGTGAAGGGCAGCTACCTCGCGGTGGCGCGGCTGGTCGGCGGCGGCGCCCGCAGCGTGGGCAATGCCGCCGCCGACGTCGACCCCGCGCTGCGCCGCGACGGGTTGGGTTTCGCCCTGGTGGCTGTCGCGATCGTGGTGGCAGCCGTCGAATGGTGGGGAGTCTCCGGGCGGTTCGGCCAGGTCGTACACGCGATCGTGGCCGGCACCTTCGGCCTGGTCGCCTTCGCCCTGCCGATCGTCCTGATCGGATTCGGGCTCCGGCTGATGCGCCATCCCAGCGCCACCCAGGCCACCAACCGGATGCTGATCGGCACCACCGGGCTGGCCATCTCGGCGACCGGGCTCACCCACATCTGGTACGGGCTGCCCTCGCCCGGCGACGGTGCCGAGCAGCTGCAGGCCGCCGGCGGGGTGATCGGCTGGCTCGCCTCGGCGCCGCTGGTCACCGGG
>JBDIAG010000218.1:0-6947 GCA_039812305.1 Actinomycetales bacterium
CGCGCCGCGCCTACCGCCGCAGCCTGCCCGCCCTGTTGCGCTGGCGCAGAAGGATTCTGGTCGGTGTCGTGGTTCTCGCCGTGGGTGGCGGGGCGGTCGCGGCCACCCGTGGCAATCCGGTGCCCCTGCTGCGCGACCGGTGGCACGACCTGCGCGGCGACGTCGTCCAGATCACCGGTGTGAAGGCGACGATCACGCCCCCGTCGGAGGCCGCGGGGGCCGCCGACGCCGTGGTGGACGGCTCGCCGGCCACGTCGTGGACCACGCCGTGGACGCCGGCCGAGGGGGCCCCGCAGTGCGGCGACCCGCACGGCACCGCGGAGGTGCAACTCACCTTTCCGGAGACAACCCTGCGGGAGATCCGGCTGATCACCGGCGTGACCGATCCTTCCCGCCGGGGATTGGGTCTGCTTCCCAAGGACGTCTATGTGATCGACGAGAAGAATCAGTGCTTTCCCTTGGAGGTCTCCACCGCCGACAGCGAGCAGGTCTTCGTCCTGAATTCCGACCAGGCTGTCTCCCAGGTGAGAATCGGCATCAGCAGCACGTATCCGGCCACCGATGATCGGGCTCAGCAGACCGTCTCGCTGACGGAGATCTCCCTCTGGGCCCGTCCCGACTGACCCGCTCAGGGATTGGGCTGCACGATCAGGCAGTCCTCCAGAGGGGCCTGGTCGTCCCGCAGAGGTTTGCAGGTGTCGGTGGCGTTCTCCCGCGTATCGAAGGTCTGGTCGATGGCGAGCGCCAGGCTGGGCTGCTGCAGCTTGGGGGCGAGGTTGGGATAGTCCGTGGACTTCACCAGCCGGGTGGTGACGTTCTTGGCCGCGAGCGCGCTCTGCAGCTGCAGCAGACCGTCCTCGGCCCCGGGGGCGTTCGACGGCCGCACATAGACCAGCGCGAGCCAGGCGCCTTTGGGGAAGTCCGTGGCGGTGCCGCCGTTCCCGCCGGTACCCGAGGTCGGTGAACCGCCGCCACCGCCCGCACCACCGCCGGCCCCACCTTCGGCGCCCCCGCCTCCGGCACCCGCGCTCTCGGTCGGCGAGCCGGATCCGCTCGGTTCGGTGGTCGGTGATCCGGTCGCGTCGTCGACCGCGGCGGTGACCGCGCACGCCTTCTCCGACGGCGGGCTCTTCACCTTGTCGCGCACGGAGAGCAGCTGGAAGCAGTACTCCTGGGCGGGACGGAGGTCCTTGATCTGCCGGGCTCGGATGTCGCTGCCGAGCGTGAGTGCGTCGACGGGGGCGTCCGACCCGTCCGCCAGCTGCCACAGCTCGTAGCCGGTGACGTCGGCGACCGCCGACCAGCGCAGACCCAGCTCGTTCGGCCCGGTCACCGTGACCGGGTCCAGCCGCGGGGTGGCCGGGATGGCGGTGCTGCCGCCCGGGCCGCCACCGGATGGCCGCGTGAAGGCGTAGACGCCGCCCGCGATCAATCCGACCACGGCCAGAGTCGCCACCGCCACAACGCCTTTGGAGAGGATCGGCTTCTGGTTGAACGCCCCGTCGGCCATCGGGCGGCCGGGGTCGGGCAGGCCCGGCGGTCCGTCCGGTCTGGAGGTCGGCGGATCCGGCTCGCAGGTCACCGTGAACGGCAGCCGGCTCGGCTGACCACGCAATCGCGGTGACTTCGTCCGGACGTGCACCCGCGCGGTCGCGGTGCCGCCGAGCGGCACGTCCACGACGTCGGGACGCACCAGGTAGCCCAGCGCCTGATCCGGGTCGGCGGCGGTCAGCTTCAGACGGGCCGCGGAGTTGCCCCAGTTGGAGATCTCCACGACGTGGCGGCCCTGCCATCGGCCGCTGGAGGTGACCGGGATCAGCTTGGCCGTCAGGCCGTGAACCTGCCCGACCTCCAGTTCCGCCTCGGCCACCGCCCGGATCGCCGGATCGACGGTCGATGTGACCCGAACACCGTAGACGAAGGTGCCGCCGGGGACCTCCGGCCCGCTGCCGGGGGTGAACACGATCACGACCTCGGTCTTCTGCTGGGGATAGACCGACACCGTGGGACGCACCGGTGAACCCGGCTGGGTCGGGGCGTCGGGGTTCTCGCCGGCGATCACCTGCGCGTAGGCAGCCGGGCCGGCACCGTCCAGCTCGTCGATGACCTCGACGGCGTAGCCCTCGACGATCTGTCCGGGGTTGGTGATGGCGACGGAGATCCGGGCCTGCCCGCCGGGCGGGACGCTGACGTGGGTCGGAGTGATCGTCACGACCGGATCGGCCACCGTCCCACCTCCCCTGATCGCCGCACGAGCGCTCCTCAGCGTGCCTCGCGGGGAGCTTCCGAGGCAACAACCTGGTTCGAATCTGGTCAAGGTTGCCCGTTCGGGCAGCCGACGCTGCCCCACGGCAGGCCCGCGCGGCAGCCTCGGCGGATCTGCGCGCTCCGCATGCTGATGGGGTGATCCCCGAGGTGGACGCCGCGCTGCGTTCGATGATCCACGGCGCCGGCGGCATGCGAGACGTCGAGGTGGTCTTCGACGCGCCCACCAAGGAGTGGGCGGCCCGGCGCAGTGCCCCGACCGTCGACGTCTACCTCTACGACATCCGCGAGGACCTGCGCCGTCGGGAGCGCGGTCTGATCAACGAGTACGGGGACGGCCGGGTCCTCGCCCGGCATCTGCCGCCACGACACTTCAAGCTCTCCTACCTGATCACGGCCTGGACCCAGCGCCCCGAGGACGAGCACCGGCTGCTTGCCGGCCTGATGCAGTTGTTCCTGTTGCACGACGCGATCCCCACCGAGCACCTGACCGGTGGCATCGCGGCCCTCGGCCTGCCGGTGCCGCTGACGATCGCCCTGCCGCCGCCGGAGGATCGTTCCTTCGCCGACGTCTGGTCGGCCCTCGGCGGGGAGCTGAAGCCGTCCCTGGATCTGGTGGTGTCGGCGCCGATCGACACCGGACGCCGGTACGAGGCGGCGCCACCGGTCACCACGCCGTTGCAGTCCGTCCTCTCCGGTGCGGACGGCTCGCCGGTGGCCGAGCAGCGGGCGCGGGCGCGCCGGCGTCCACGGCCATGACCGAGACGGCCTCCGCCTCGGTGACCCACCTTCTCGGCCGGCTGTGGGTACTCGAGCAGCGGGTGCGCGAGGTGGTCGAGCATCGTCGCGCTCACGATCCCGACCCGGACGATGCCTTTCGGGGTCTCTATGTCAGCGAGGATCTGGTGCAGCGGTTACTGGCTCGCGAACCCGACTGTGCTCCGGCGCCCGACGACGCGCTGCGCGAGCGGGTGGAGACTGCGGCGGACGAGGCCGAGCGTCGGGGAGAGTCGTTGCGGCTGAGGAGTCTTGCCCGCGTCGCGGGGCTGAGTCAGACGGATCTCGACGTGCTGCTGATCGCCGTGCTGCCGGATCTGGATCCCCGGTTCGAGCGGCTCTACGGCTACCTCAACGACGATGTGAGCCGCCGGCGGGCGACGGTCGGCCTGACCTGCGAGGTCCTCGGGGTCTCGCCCCTGCAGGCCGGGTTCCGGGCGGGCTTCGGCACCGACGCACCCCTGCTGGCGGCAGGTCTGCTCGCGGTCGAGGACGCCGACCGGCCGTTTCTGACCCGAGGTCTCCGGGTGCCGGACCGGGTGGCTGCCTACCTGCTCGGTGACGACCGTCCGGACCCCCGGGTGACGGCCGTGATGTCGGACGTGCAGGGCTATCCACACCCGCTGGCGAGCCTGCTGGCCGGCGCGCTCACCTCCGGCGAGCAGCTCATCCATCTGCGCGAAGGCGACCAGGTCACCGGGCTGCCGGTGGCGGTCGCGGCGCTGGCGCAGGCGGGACGGGCGGTACTGGCTCTCGATCTGCGCCGGCTCTCGGCCAGCGCCGCCGCGGAGGATCTCGTGGCAGTGGTCGTTCGGGAGGCGCGCCTGCTCGGGGCGGGCATCGTGGCGGGCCCGGTGGACGTGCTGGTGCCCGAGCAGGTGGCGGTGCTGAGCGGTGTGGCGTCCGCGCCGGTGCCGGTGATCCTGGTCGGCCGGCAGACCTGGGATCCGAGCTGGTCGAGCGTGACACCGCTGGTCGTCTCGGCTCCGGTGCTGGCCGTGGACGAACAGGCGGCGTTGTGGGCCGACCAGCTCGGCGCGACGCAGCTGGCGGTGACCGAGTTCGCCGGCCACCTCACTCTCGGCCCCGATCAGATTCCGAAAGCTGTTGCCGCCGCGCGTCATTCGGCTCGCATGGCCGGTCGTCCGCTTTCCGCGGAGGACCTTCGCGTCGGGGTGCGCAGCCAGAACGCCGCCGGTCTGGAACGGCTGGCCAGGCGGATCGAACCCGGCGTCGGCTGGGACGACCTCGTGCTCACCCCGACGGTCGAACGCGGATTACGGGCCCTGGCCGCCCGCGCGCGACACCGCCACACCGTGCTGACCACCTGGGGGATGCGTCGCGGCGGCGGGCGCGGTCGCGGCATCACCGCTCTGTTCGGCGGCGACTCCGGAACCGGCAAGACGATGTCGGCGGAGGTCATCGCGGCCGACCTCGGTCTCGACCTCTACACGGTCAACCTCGCCACCGTGGTCGACAAGTACGTGGGGGAGACCGAGAAGAACCTGGAGCGGATCTTCGCCGAGGCGTCCGGGATCAACGCGGTGCTGTTCTTCGACGAGGCCGACGCGATCTTCGGCAAGCGAGGCGAGGTGCGGGACGCCCACGACCGCTACGCCAACATCGAGAGCGCCTATCTGCTGCAGCGGCTGGAGACGTTCGACGGCCTGGCGGTGATGGCCACCAACCTGCGCACCAATATCGACGAGGCGTTCACCCGACGGCTCGACGCGATCATCGACTTCCCCGCGCCCACGGCCGAACTGCGTCGTCGGCTGTGGGAGGTGACACTCCGGCCGCCGCTGCCGGTGGCGGACGACGTGGACCTGGACTTCCTGGCGGAGTCTTTCGACCTGGCCGGCGGCAACATCCGCTCCGCGAGCACGACCGCCGCCTACCTCGCCGCGGCCAAAGGCACGCCGGTCGGGATGGCCGAGGTGGTGATGGCGGTCGAACAGGAATACCGCAAGCTCGGCCGCCTGGTGCTGTCGGGCGAGTTCGGCGACTTCCTCGACCTCCTGGGCTGAGGTCCCGGCTGCTCTCCGTGTCTTGTCACGACGAGCACCGGATACGAGTGCGCTGCGCCAGAAAGGTGGATGGGGGACGGCAGCCACCCGGAGACGGTGACAACGTGCACTGCCTTTTCGGGCAGTCTTCATTGCCCACGGGGCGGGACCCGGCCCGGTGGCCGCCGGAGGCAGTCGACGCTCAGACTGAAGCGGATCCACGAGGAGGGCGAGATGGGCAGCCACGACCACGACGCGGAGGAGCGGGCTCTGCGACCCAAGGGTGCGGCCCTCGACCAGGGGCCGGCGCACTCGCACGCGCCGGAGGACGTCGGTCACGCCGGCGCGGCTGTCGGCGCGGGCCGGTTCGGCGTGCTCGGCGCCGAGGAACTGCTGCAGCTGCAGCGCAGCGCCGGGAACGCCGGGGTCACCGGGATGATCGAGGAGCAGCGTTCGCCGGTGCTCGACGTCGTCTCCGGGGGCGGTCGGCCGTTGGAGCCCGAGGTCCGTGCGGATATGGAAGCCCGTCTGGGACACGATTTCTCGGATGTGCGGGTTCACGACGACGGCGCCGCGCACGCCTCCGCGCAGGCGGTGCAGGCGCACGCCTACACGGTGGGGTCCAACGTGGTCTTCCAGCGGGACGCCTACGACCCGTCCTCGACGGCCGGTCGCACCACGCTGGCCCACGAACTGACACACGTCGTCCAGCAGCGGCAGGGCGATGTCGACGGCACCTCGGTGGGCGGGGGCATCAAGGTCTCCGATCCGAGCGACCGGTTCGAGCGGGAGGCGTCGGCCACCGCGGAACGTGCGATGGCGATGCCGGCGGCTCCCGTGCAGCGCCAGGCCGAGGAAGAGCCGGAGGAGGAACCCACCGCCCAGGGCCTGTTCGTGCAGCGGCAGGAGGAGGAACCCGAGGAGGAGCCCGCCGAGTAGCCGGATGGGCGCCAGCTGGGTCGTGCTGGCCTGGGTAGCATCCGGTTGAGGGCTGGGCGTCCAGATGGGGCAGCATCCGGTTGCGGGCCGGGGATCCGGATGGGGCCAGCATCTGGTTGAGCGCCGGGGATCGGATAGGGGCCGGGCACCCGGTTGCGGGCCGGGCATCCAGCTGAGAGCCGGGCATCCAGCGATTTCCGGCTGTTGGGCGTCCCACCGGATGCTCGGCCGCCAACCGGATGCCAACCGGATATCGACACACCGGCATTGCGACGAGCTCGTGGCGGTGCGATCCTGGCTCGATGCGGGCGGGTGCGCGATGACTGCGATGCGGCGGGGGGCGCTGGCCGTTACGCCCGGCGCTCGCCGGCCCGGGCGCGATTCCCGGCCGCCGGTCACGAAGCCGGCTCAGAGTGCGACAGCCCAGGGCGCGATGGTCCGCTGGGCGCTCGAACTTCAGCGGGCGGCCGGCAACCGGGCGGTGACCGAGCTGATCGCTCATGGCAACGGTGCCGCCGGTGCCTTGCGGCTGCACGGCCGCACCACGGGCGCCTTCGACGGCGGCACCGGCACCGTGACCGGCATCCGCCAGCGCCGGGTCGCCGACTGTGACTGCCCGGGCGACGATCCGTGCCTGCGGGTCACCGGCCAGCTGACGGTCACCTACCACGTCGACGTGGACATCCAGATGCCGGATGTGCCGGAGGGCCTCACACCCTGCCAGGAACGCCGGGCCCGGGACTTCCTTCGTGACGTGCTGCGTCCGCACGAGAACGAGCACGCCCGACGATTCCGGACCTACAACGGAACGACCCGGCACACCGTCTCGGCCACCGGCTGCGGCCGCGAAGCCGCGGCGGCAGCGCTGGAGGCGAAGGCTCAGGAGGTCCACGACGCCGAGGAGAGCCGTCGCCAGGCGGCCGCCCAGGCTCTCTCGGACGCGATCGACCCGTTCGAGCG
>JBDIAG010000219.1:0-6946 GCA_039812305.1 Actinomycetales bacterium
CGTCTGGTGGACGAGTTGTCGGGTGGGCAGCGACAACGGGTGTGGGTGGCCATGGCGCTCGCCCAGCACACCGACATCATGCTGCTGGACGAGCCGACCACCTTCCTCGACATCGCCCATCAGATCGAGCTGCTGGAACTGTTCACCGACCTCCACCACGTCGGCCACACGCTGGTCGCCGTACTGCACGACCTGAACCACGCCGCCCGCTACGGCACCCACCTGATCGCGATGAAGGACGGCCAGGTCGTCGCCGAGGGAGCTCCGGACGAGGTCGTCACGGCCGAACTGGTCGAGGAGGTCTTCGGTCTGCGCTGCCTGGTGGTGCCGGACCCCGTCGCGGGAACCCCGCAGGTGGTGCCGCTGGGCCGCAGACGACGGTCCGCCGGCGATACCACCAGCCCTCGCGCAGGCAAGGAGAGCACGCCATGAGCTCACGCAATGGAGCCGCCGAGTTCGCCGGCAAGCTCAATCCGTGCGTCGAGAAGGTGTCGACCGGCGAGTGGAGTCCTGGACGGTTGCGACGGCACCTGGCGGAGACGGGCGCTCCCCTCGTCGAGCGCGTCACCACGGACGAGGTGGAGGTGACGTTCGTCGACGAGCCCGGCGACGACACGACGGTCACCCTTTCGGTTGCCATTGGTCCCGCCATCGGCCGCAACACGATTGACCGTGAGTTCACCCCGGTGGCGGGGACGCCGTTTCGCGCTCTCACCGTGCGAATGCGTTCCGATCTGCGCTTTTCGTATGTGTTCACCCGTCGTGGACCGACCGGGGAGGACGACCAGGTCCCGGATCCGTTCAATCCGCCTCCGAGATTCTCCGAGTACCCCGAGGCGAGGTTCTCTCGGTCCTCGGTGGCGGTGCTGCCCGATGCGGTGCCGCTGCCCTGGCTCGATCGGGCCGAGGCCCGGCCGGTCCCGGCAATCGACCCTGCGGTGTTCGTGAGTGAGTCCCTGGGGAACGAACGGCGCATCTGGGTCTCGATGCCCCCGGGGGAGTTCTCGGACGAGAGCGCACTGCCCTTCGTGGTCCACTTGGACGGGACGCCGGATCACAGCGCGCCGAGTGTTCGCGATGCCCTTGTCGAGGCGGGACTGATCCGGCCCTGTGCGGTGGTCCTCGTCGATCAGCTCGGACCGCAGCGTTACATGGAGCTGCTCTGCAATCCGGCGTTCTCTCGGATGCTGGTCGAGGAACTGCTGCCGTGGCTCCGCCACCGATATCCGCTCGCGCGGGAACCCGCTGGCGTGGCGCTGGCCGGCGAGAGTTTCGGCGGTCTGTGCGCCGGGTGGACGGCGTTGCATCACCCGGGAACATTCGGCAACGCCATCATGCAATCCCCCTCGTGCGGCTACCACCGCGATCTCACCCGCGGCTCCGGGGCTGGTGAGCTCCTGCGCCGCGTCCCCGTCCCGACGCTGATCGCCGACTACCTGGCGGCGGAACCGGCACCGATCCGGATCTTCCACGATGTCGGCGAGCTGGAGGGTTCCACCACCCACAGTCGGTGGTTGGACCAGGTGCTCACCGGAAAGGGCTACGACACTCTTTACCGAGAGTTCGCCGGCGGACATGACTACGCATGGTGGCGAGGACTCTTCGCCGATGCCCTGCGCTGGTGCTTCCCGCCCGCGGCGGACCCTGGGCCTCGAAGCACGGAGGGGACACGGTTGCCCCGAGGCCGATCGTGACCCCGCGCCCGGATGCCGACCCGGCGGGACTGGGCCGGGGGCCACTGACCCGGTGGCTACCGGTACTTCTGCGCAACCCCGCCGAACCGGGTGAGACCCGTCCTTTCGAGGTTTCCGAAGGAACCACGCCCGGCCGCTTCCTACTGCGGCTGATCCTGTCACTGAACCGGGTCAGTGTTCCCGCGATGCTGTTCGCCACCGTGTGGCAGGTGGGCGAGTCGGCGGTGCCGGTGGTGATGGCGCTCGCGATCGACCGGGCGCTGGCCACCGGAGACGCTGGACAGCTGGCGCTGTGGCTCGGTGTGCTGGTCGCCCTGTACGTCGCGTTGACGACGTCGGCGAGGCTCGCGCTGCGACTGACCGCCTATGCGGTGCAGCTGTTGCAGCACCGGCTCCGCGGCACCCTCTCGACCGGCGTGCTGCATCCGGTCGACGGGGCTGCCCGGGCGCCGGACGGCAGCGTCGTCTCGGTGATGACGAACGACGTCGCCCGCCTGGCGAACGCGGTGATCCTGGTGATCATGCCGATCGCGCGGATCGCGGCCATCGGATTCATCGCAGTGTCGCTGTTGGCGACGCACTGGCTGCTCGGACTCGTGGTGCTGATCGGAGCACCTGTCGCGGTCTGGTCGATGGGCGTGCTCAGTGAGCGGCTCTCCCGGGATACCCGCGAGTATCAGGAGCTGCTGGCCTCCACCATCGGGCGGGCCACGGACCTCGTCGCCGGATACCGGGTGGTCAAGGGGATCGGCGTGCGCGCCGAGGCCGAGGCGACCAGGCGGTACCGGCAGGCCAGCCAGGAGACCCTCGCCGGTGCCGAGCGCAATGCGGGGCTGCTGGGGCGGTTCCTGGTGAGCTCGGGGATGGTCACTGGCGTGTTCGTGGCGACCGTGATGGGGCTGGCGGGCTGGTTCGCCGTGGACGGGCGGCTGAGCATCGGCGGGCTGATCGCCGCGGTCGGCCTCACCCAGGCGCTCCTGCCACAGATCGAGTCCCTCGCGAATACCTCCATCCCGAACCTCGCCGGAGCGCGCGCCTCGGCCGCGCGCATCGTCGACGCCATGCGGGACGGCCACGCCGCCCTGCCTTTACCCGACGAGACGAGCCGGCGGGAGGTTGCCGCCCGGCCGGTGCTGGAGGTGTCCGTGCCGAACGAGTCCGGGCACGGCAGATCGGTGCGGGTGGAGCCGGGTGAGCTCGTGGGAGTCCTGACCGACGATCGGACGGCGGCTCGCATCGCCGGCATCCTGCTCGACCCGTGGGCCAGTGACGAAGCCCAGGTCCGGCTGGACGGACTCTCGGCGCGGGAGTTGTCCCCGGCCGTGTACCGGTCCCGGGTCGCGGTTGCCCCGCATCGGGCGACGTTGTTCAGCGGTACGATCCGCGACAACCTCACGGTCACCGCTGACGGGCCGGAGTGGGTGGAGGCCGCGGTGCACGCCGCCGCGTGCGACGACTTCGCGGCCGATCTCGACGTTCCGGTCGGTGAGGGCGGCAACCGCCTCTCCGGTGGTCAACGGCAGCGGATCGCGCTGGCCCGCGCCCTGGCAAGCAAGGCGCCCGTGCTCGTGCTGCATGACCCGACCACGGCAGTGGACTCGGTCACCGAGAACGCCATCGCCAGACAACTGCGCGGCTTCCGCTCGGGTCGCTCGACACTGCTGATCGCCTCGGCCCCGGGATTGCTCGGTGCCTGCGATCGCGTCGTCGAGCTGGTCGACGGCGTGCCGGTGCCGAGGAGAGCACGGTGAGTGACGGATCCGCGGCGACCGGGACTGCGCCATCCGGTGTCGGGCTGCCGGTCGCCGGTGGCCGGGAGACAGCCCGGCGGGTGTGGCGGCTGAGCCGCGGGCACCGGCTCCGGCTCGCCGCGACCGGCATGCTCGGGATCGTCAGCACCGGCGTCGGCCTGATCCCGCCGGTGGTGATCGGTCACCTGGTCGACCGGGTGCGGGCAGGCAATGCCGACATCGGCACCGTGTTGACGTCCACGGCCGTCATGATGTTCGCGGCAGTCCTCGGCGCGGCGGGCACCGCGGTGACCATCGTGATCGCCACCCGCGCCTACCACAGCATCCTTGCCGTCCTACGGGAACGACTCGTGGGTCGCGCCATGACGCTCCCGCAGCATCTCGTCGAGCGCGCCGGCACCGGTGACCTGATCTCACGCACCAGCGACGACGTCACCGCCGTGGCCGATGCCGCCCCCGCGGTGATCCCGACGCTCACCGTCACGGCATTCACGATCGTGGTGTCGCTGGGCGGGCTCGCAGCACTGGAATGGCCCTACGCCGTCGCCTTCGTCGTCGTGCTGCCCGTCTACGCGCTCGCCATGCGCCGGTACCTGCGCACCGGCCCGCGCGTCTACCGCGCGGAGCGGGCGGCGATGAGTGCCCGTGCCCAGCAGATCCTCGAGTCCCACCGCGGCTACGCCACCGTGCTCGGTTTCGGGCTCGCCGAACAGCGGCATCGCGCCGTGATGACGGACTCGTGGGGGGTCGCGGTGCGGTCGCTGCGCGCCCGGATCGTGCAGAGCATGCTCAACGCCCGCCTCAACCTCGGCGAATGCCTGAGCCTGGCCGCCGTCCTCGTCGTCGGTTTCGTCCTCATCGACCACGGCGCGTCGACCGTCGGAGGCGCGACCGCCGCCATGCTGCTCGTCCTGCGCCTGCTCGGACCGATCAACCACCTGCTGTTCGTCGTCGACACCCTCCAGTCCGCCCTCGCTTCGCTGAACCGCATGATCGGCATCGTCACGATCCCGGTGTCCGTGGATGAGCCGGCGGCGACGGCGGGCGCGGGCGTCCGACTCCGAAACGTCACATTCCGGTACGACGACGGCCCGTGTGTGCTCGACGACGTCACCCTCGACGTACCCGCAGGTCAACGTGTCGCCGTCGTCGGCGCGTCCGGCGCGGGCAAGACCACTCTGGCCGCTGTGCTCGCCGCCATCCACAGGCCACAGACCGGCACCGTGCACCACCCCGAGCGCACCTGCCTGATCACCCAGGAGACCCATGTGTTCGCAGGCACCTTGCGCGACAACCTCACCCTGGCCGCTCCGGATGCCGACGACGACCGCATCCGCGCTGCCCTCCACGCCGTCGGCGGGGCGCCCCTGCTCGACCTGCTCCCCGACGGACTCGACACCCTGCTCGGCCACCACGGCCACGAACTCACCAGTGCCCAGGCACAACAGGTCGCGCTCGCCCGAGTCCGGCTCGCCGACCCCGAGCTGGCGATCCTCGACGAGGCCACCGCCGAAGCCGGCTCCACCCACGCCGGGCTGCTCGACCGCGCCGCCGACGCCGCCCTGACCGGGCGCACCGGGGTCGTCATCGCCCACCGGCTCTCCCAAGCCGCCGACTGCGACCGCATCCTCGTCATGGACAAGGGACGGATCGTCGAGACCGGCACCCACGACCAACTGGTCGAAGCCGGCGGCGTCTATGCCGAACTGTGGCAGTCATGGCGGGAGGGGCAGGCTCTCAGCGCGACGAACAGGTGGGGATGATCCGGCGCTCGAGCGCGCCCCCGGCCGGGAGCGCGCTCCGGCCGGGAGCGGAACTCCGCCTCGCGCGTCGACCAGTTATGTGCAGTCCGGCCAGCGATCGCCGGCTGCTGGGCCCACAACCGGTCAGCGCGCGATTACCCGGTCAATCCAGGCCGCCGCGGGCTGGTTCGAGCGGCTGGAAGCGGGCGGACGGTGCGGCGGCCGCGGCGTCGGTGCCGTCTAGAGTGCTGCCGTGCCCCCGCGACCGACGCCGATCGATGGCTCGCCCCTCGAGGAGTGGCCCGAGGAGTTGCCCGCGGTGGGCGGGCTGACCCCCCTCGGTGGCGGTTGGGTCGGTCGTACTGCGCGAGGCACGCTCGCCGACGGCCGCGATGTGGTGGTCAAGCAGACCCCGTACCCGGCGGCGCTCGAGGCGGACGGGCTCACCGCGCTGGCTCGGGCGGGCGTCCGAACCCCGGGCATCCTCGCTGCCGTCGGCACCACTCTGGTGCTGGAATACGTCCAGGGCCCGCACGACTGGACCGGACTCGGGCTGGCCATCGCCCGGATGCACCGCCTCAGTGGCGAGCGGTACGGATGGCACCAGGACAACCGCGCCGGCCGATTCGTCCAACCGAACGACTGGTCGGACGACTGGCCCACGTTCTTCGTGAACCAGCGCGTTCGCCCGCACCTGGACGATCCGCAGGTCCCGGCCGAGTTCCGCATCCGGCTGGAACGGGCCTGCGACGGCCCGATCCAGGCACTGCTCCCGGCGACGCCGGTGGCCTCGTTGACCCACGGCGATCTCTGGGTGGGCAACACCGTGGACGGTCGCTGGGTGATCGATCCCGAGGTGAGCTTCGCCGACCGGGAACTCGATCTGGCCTACATGCGGGCGGCCGGCGACAACCCCCTGCCGTCGCAGTTCTGGGCGGCGTACGAGGCGGAATGGCCGATCCCGGACGACTTCGAGGAACGGCGTCTGGTGCTCCTCCTGCATCACCGCCTGCTGCAGGTACGCCACTTCGGTGCGCGCGGCCTGGCGGGCCTGGAGAGGGATCTCACGGCCCTGGGTTGGTGATCCGGGGTGGCCACTCCGCCGTCGCCCGGCAGGCCACTAGTGGGGTGCGTGGAAGGTCCTTGTGCGTTTGGGCCGGTCGGGCGTGCGCGTCGCAAGGGAGGCGAGCGAGGGCGTGGCGGAGCCACGTTGAGCGAGTCCGAGCGCCGCGAGGCGTGCGATCCGTCCGGTTCCAAACGTCAAGGTTCTTCCGACGCAGTCCACTAGCTTCCGTGCGGGTCGAACTGGTTGAGGGCGGCAACCACCTGGTCGTAGTCGCCGCGGGCCTCGCCGTAACGGAGGAACTTGACGTTCTCCACCTGGATCTCCGTGGCGTCCGGCTGGGTTTCGATGAGTCCGACCACTTCGGTGATGAAGTCGTCCAGAGGCATCGCGAACGAGCTCTCCCGCTGGCCGGGGAGGAGGTCGGTGGCGACCGAGGGCGGTTCGAGTTCGAGGACCTTCACGGTGGTGCCGGCCAGTTGGAGTCGGATCGACTCGCTGAGCATGTGGATCGCCGCCTTGGTCGCGTTGTAGCTCGGCGTGACTCTCAGCGGGGTGAATGCCAGCCCGGACGAGACGGTCAGGATCGTGGCGTCCGGACGGGTGAGCAGATGCTCGATGAACGCGCCGACGAGACGGATCGGGCCGAGCAGATTGGTCGTGACGGTCTGTTCGGCGGTGGCGAGGAATCCGTCC
>JBDIAG010000220.1:0-6939 GCA_039812305.1 Actinomycetales bacterium
AGACTCACCATCAGCCGCGTGACATCGGCCGGGCGGAGATAGCCGGCCTGGGTGAGTGGGAGCCCGTCCGGACCGACCATGGCGAGCAGGGCGTCGATACCGGTGGTGAGCTGGGCGACCTCGTCGGCCGTCAACTCCTCCGGCGCGAGATCATTGAGCATCGTCGCGAACGCCTGCTGCTGTGGTCTGGGCAGCCTGTCGTGGAGGGTCTTCGCAAACAGGTGCCAGGACGCGGTGTCGGTGATGCGGGGCTGAATGACTCCTGATTCAGACGCTGTCCAGTGCCCGAAGATCACGGCCAACTGGCGATTCGCCTGCTCGATGTCGAAGACGTCGGGGTCGTAGTCGTCGGCAAGCCATTCTTGGAGCTCATCGGCATCGAGGTAGCTGGAGGGCTTTCCATCGAGAAAATCGAGGATCTCCATGAACCCGGGAACGCCGCCACAATCTTCCGGTGGGCACGCGCGGTGTCCGGTGAGGCACTGCACTCTGGGCTCTCCCGCGGCCGGCGCGCGCTTCTCCTCCAAGCGGATTGTGTGCTCCCAGCTGTCGCCGAAGTCGTAGGTGTAACGCAGCTTGCTGCCGACCCGGCCGATCACTTCATCGAGCCGGACATCCCACTCGGCCAGGTCGTCCGGAGCCGGCGGCTCGAGGGCGGGACCGTCACTGATGAACGGACGTGTGCGCTTGGCGCCGGGCCTCGTGAACTGGTGCAGGTGATCGTCCTCCCAGCCCATCGCCACCATGATCACCTGGTGCACTTCGGCCAGCGTGAGGTCACTGGCGAGGTCGAGCCGACGCCAGATGGGCGGCACGACATAGTCGAGATCCAGGCGGACGCGGTAGACGGTCGGCTGCTCGCGAGGGGGCAGCAGGGACGGAGGCGGCAAGGCTAGCGTCCCGAAGTCGTAGTAGCCACCAGCCCCGCTTCCAGCCAGCCCGGGCATGCCACCGGGTGAGAGGCCGAGGGCGCTGAGTTGATCGATCAGCTCGTCGGCGACAGTAGGCACTGGCTTCGGCCGGGGCGTCTGTGAACCGGACGAGCGCTTGCGGGACGCCTTTCGCTTCTTGGGCATCTCGGCATCCTCGCGGGTCACGACGGCTGAGCCAAACAGCTCACCCGCATTTGGCTCGACGTGGATGGCCACCTCGACACGGGCCAGTCGACGACGACCAGAACAGATGACCTCAGATGCGGGCCGATGTGAGGTCGGTATAGGTGAAGTCGGCACCGACGTACAGCAACGGCTCTCCCGTCTCAGCCGCGAGGGCATAGGCGAAGAGATCCCCGTAGTTGAGCTTGGCCGGATGGCCGGCTCCCTTGCCGTACCGAAGGTTTGCAGCTCTCGCCCGCTCGGCCTGGGTGGTGGTGACCTCGACCAGGGCAATCTCGAGTCGTGTCAACAGCCTGTCGAAGCGAGCACGGCCGGCCGGGCCCAGTCGATGGTCCAACACCAGTGCACACTCAAGATAGGAGGCCGACGACATTCTCACGGCTGGCGCCTGCGCCATCAGCCCGAGCAACTCATCGGCCTCGCTCTCGCCGAGCACAACAGCCACGATGGCGGACGTGTCGACGATCACCGAGGCAACCCATCCGCGTCGTACATGGAATCGAGTTGCTGACGAATCGCCGCACGATCGCGGTCGGACAGTGTGTCGGCGAACTCCACCGCGATCGCCCGCGCCTCGCGAAACTTCGTCTCCGCCCGCACCGACGCCTGTTCACCGGCGCCCGGCAGCCCCTCCAAGTAGCGAAGCAACGCCTGTTCCACCACGCTCGTCTGCGACAGCCCGGTGCGCTGTGCCGCCTGGCGTGCCAACGCATGCACTCGCTCGCTCTTGATGTTCAGCGCCACGCTTACACCATACACCGTCCGGGATTACACCATGCTTCCTCGGCCATCCATCTCTCGGCGTGAAGGCGTGCAAATCTAACGTCTGCTGTTAGATTTGCACAGTGATACCTCGCGAGGTCGCAGCTGTCCTCCGCCAGAGGCTTGCTGATTTCTCGGCGGTTGCCCTTCTGGGGCCGCGGCAGATCGGCAAGACGACGTTGGCCCGGGAGATCGCCGACTTAGGCTGAAATCCGGCAACGTCGCGACTCGGGAGTGATGCAGTGCAGGAGCAGGCCGACGACCAGGTGGGGTTGATCGCGGGCACTGAGGACTCGACGCCGGTGATCTTCCACGTAGCGCTGCGAGACAACGCCTACCTGCAGCTCGATGACGTTGTGGTCACCGTACGAGCGGCCTGCTGGTCGGTTCGCTTGGCCCGGCGGAGCGAACGCCGGTCTTCGCGCTGGGGCAGGGCCTGTTTCGGCGCCAGTACGGCTGGTACCTGCGCTTGCCCTGTCTGCCCGCCGCGCCGTGGTCGGGCATCGCGCGGATCGAGGGGTCTGCTGACCTGGAGCTCGCGCGTGTGATCGAGCTGACCGACCTGTCGCAGCGCGTCCTGCCGCGGTTCGGGTCGGTCGAGTACAAGGACGCACGGGCTCCGCAGAACCTGTATCCGGTGGCCGGGCTGGAGCGGGACCTGCGGCGGCGGCTCGGGGATCCGCAGCTGCTGCATCGTGCGTTGCGACTGGCGGCTCACGGCTGAAGCGGTCACGCCACTGCAAGGGTTATCCACAGATTGGTCAGCTGGGGTTACGGGTGCCACGTGTCGGGATGAAGCTGGTGCCAGACGGACCACCCGCTGAAAGCAGAACTCATGGATTCCCCTGGCTTTGTCGCCTCGACGCCGAGGCCAGTAGTGCTATTGCGCACGAATCAGGTCCACTTCAGCCAGAACACCATCGGTCCGGTCACCAGACTGGACGGGCAGCCCATCGGTACCGAGGAACTGGCAAAACGGTTCGCGGACGCCCGGGCATACCTGAGCGAACCGATCGACGTCGTCCGCTTTCCCGGCGGTCGATTGGTGAGCTATGACAACCGGCGCCTGTGGGCCGCCCGGGTCGCAGGCCTGACTGACATCCCGGCGGTCGTCTATGACCATGATGAGCCGATGGGCACGAAGACGAGAGAACGGCATGCGCTGAGAACGAGTCTCTGGCAGGTCGACGGCGTGCTGACGCAGCAGGGGCCCAAGGGCGACGAGTTCTACGTCAAAGGGACGAGACCGAAGACCCACGGCGAGGCCATCACGTTCCGGACGGCCACCCCGCATCGGCTCATCGACGCGGCGTCTTTCCCTGTCGACGGTTCACTGGAACTACCGCGTCTTCGCGGTGACCGCCAGCAGAACGGGTTGCACCAACCTCGGACTGCCATCAGAGCCAGTGAAGCCCGAACTCCGCTCCGCCTACCCCACTCCCCCGCCAACGGAAGGAGATCAGCCCATGGTCTCGAACGATAGTCAACCATCGCCGGCCACGGCCGACCTCGGCCGAGCGTACGCGGCCTACCTACGGCGGCCGTCAAGTTCGTCCGCCGCTTCTGTCTGTCAGGGGCTCACGGCCGTCGGCCGTACCGACCTGGCGCGCGCGCTTCAGGGTTTCGTCGATGAGGGTGCGCATATCGCTCCGGCACCGTGGTGGGGGCCGGATGCGACCTGTGAGGTGAGGTTCTCGCCGCCGCCGGCAGAGCGCGCCGGTCAGCTCTGGTTCGATCCACTGGAATTGACCTGTTTCATTCTCAACCCCTACCCGCAAGCGACAGACGCCACCGACGAGCAGCGCGAGCGACAGCCTTCGCTCCTGTCCTGGGTGGCGATGTGGCCCGTCACGCAATGGCAGCTACTCGCCGCTCATAGCCTCACTCGCCACGGTCCGTCCGGCCCGATCAACGCGGTCCAGGCGGATACTCGCGGAGTAGACGCGCTCGCCTACACGCAACTCTTCGATCGAGTCCCGACCAGTGCCCTGGATTGGCGCGCACTCCATGCCAACTACGGGGAGACAGGTCTTCGGAAGCTGTGGGGTGGGGCCGGTAGGCAGTTCGGTGGCTTCGGGAGCATCTCCGGCTACATCGAGACCATCACGCTGGAACACGTTCTCGTCTGGGATTGGTTCGATGACACCCCCGACATCGCGGCAGACGAGGTGGACGAGTGGGAGAGGCTCGGGCTCCCGTTCCGCAGCCGTGCCGCGATCGATGAGGAGCCGGTCAGCGACGACACGATCCAGCGGGTATGGCATCCATCGGAAAACTGACGGGCGGTGCTGCCAATCACTGAGAGGGGCGCGAGCGGCGCAGCAGGTCGATGACTTGTTGCAGCCGGATAAGCGCCCGGCATCCAGGTAACGGCTCAACGGCCGGAGATCGCCGGATGCCCGGCTGTTAAACCGGATGCCCGGCTGTCAGCTGGATGCTCGGCCTCGTTCCGGATGTCCCGGCCCCCAGCCGGCTGTCCGGCACCCGCCCTGCCCGGCACCCACCCCGGGCGGCGAAACGCCCGTCCTGTGCCCGACGGACGCCAGCGATCGGCGCCGCCGGCAACCCCCCAACGACGAGCGGCAAGGGTAGACACCCACGGGTCACCGTGCAGACGCACGAACGCGACCAAGCGACAGGCACCGACCGCGACCGCACGCAGACGATAAGGCGTGACTCGCGCATCTGATTTGACCGGTCAGTACCCCTCTTGGGCCATGTCCACGAAGCGTGAGTAGTGCCCCTGGAAGGCCATGACCAGTGTCGCCGTGGGACCGTTTCGGTGCTTCGCGACGATGAAGTCGGCCTCTCCGGCGCGCGGGGATTCCTTCTCGTACGCATCCTCACGGTGCAACAAGATGACCATATCGGCGTCCTGCTCGATCGAGCCCGATTCGCGCAAATCCGACATCGCCGGCTTCTTATCGGTCCGTTGCTCCGGGCCACGGTTGAGCTGGGAGATCGCGATCACCGGGACCTCGAGCTCCTTGGCCAGCAGCTTCAGGGCCCGGGAGAACTCGGCGACCTCCTGCTGGCGGGATTCGACGCGCTTGCCGGAGCTCATCAGCTGCAGGTAGTCGATGATGACGAGCTTGAGGTCCTGGCGCTGCTTGAGCCGCCGGCACTTGGCCCGGATCTCCATCAGGGACATGTTGGGCGAGTCGTCGATGAACAGCGGAGCCTCGTTGACCCGGCCCATGGTGGAGGCGAGCTTGGTCCAGTCCTCCTTGTGCATCGTCCCCTTGCGCATGTTCTGCAGGCTCACCGACGCCTCGGCACTCAGCAGTCGCATCGTGATCTCGGTGCGGGTCATCTCCAGCGAGAAGATGACGCTGGTCATCCCGTGGTGGATCGACGCGCTCCGGGCGATGTCCAGCCCGACCGTGGACTTGCCGATCGCGGGCCGGGCCGCGATGACGATCATCTGCCCCGGGTGCAGGCCGTTGGTGAGCTGGTCCAGCTCCGAGAAGCCGGTCGGCACGCCGATCATCTCGTCGCCGCGGCCCTCCGACGCCGCGATCTCGTCGATGGTGGCCTCGATCGTCGCGGACAGCGGCACGTAGTCCTCACTGCTGCGCCGCTCGGTGACCGCGTACACCTCGGCCTGGGCCTCGTTCACCAGCGCGTCGACGTCCCCGCCCTCGGGCGCGTAGCCGATCTGGACGATCCGCGTCCCGGCCTCGACCAGCCGCCTGAGGATGGCCCTCTCCCGGACGATGTCGGCGTAGTAGCCGGCATTGGCCGCGGTGGGCACCGAGGAGATGAGGGTGTGCAGGTAGCTGACACCGCCGACCCGCCCCAGCTCGCCGCGCTTGGTCAGCTCGTCCGCGACCGTCAGGGCGTCCGCGGGCTCCCCCCGCCCGTACAGGTCGAGGATCGCCTCGAAGACCAGCTCGTGTGCGGGCCGGTAGAAGTCGGTGCCGCGCAGGGTCTCGACGACGTCCGCGATCGCGTCCTTCGACAGCAGCATGCCGCCGAGGACCGCCTGCTCCGCCGCCACGTCTTGCGGCGGGGTGCGGCCCAGGTCTTCGCTCGGGGGGGCGAAACCCTGATCGACGACCGACACCCGACCTCCTCACGATCTTCCACGACCCGGGCACCGGCGGGGCCCGCTTCACGCGGCCCGGGGGTGGGCCGTGTCCTAGTCCTATCTCCAGGCACTGACAATCGGCCGCATCCCCGACGGCAGGGCGGCCCGAGAGATCTGACTGGAGGAAGGAACCCGCGACGGCGGTGGCGCGAGAGCAGTGCCAGACGGTATGCCCGCGAGGCCGCGCGCGGCAATATCCACATCCACATGGCCTGTGGAGGACTCTCCGAGAGCCTGTGGGAAACACCCACACCGCTATGCACAGTCGGTGGATAACTTTGTGGATGAGCCGGTTGGAAAAGTGGGCATATGGGGCGTCAGCCCGCGGAATCGTGGGTTAACGCTGCACTACGCACCTGTGGACAGGAAGAAAATTTCCACAGGTTCGCGAGTGAACATACGGTGCCGCCTGGAGCTCGGTGTGCTAGCTGGACGACGACGAGCTCGTCGACGGAGCCTCGGTGCTCGTTGCCGAGGTCGCCGATCCGTCCGGGGTCTCCACGCCGGTCGGGGTGACGGTCGGGGTGGCCGCCGGGGACTCGGTCGGGGTGGAGTCCGTGGCGGCGACCTTCGCCTGGAGCCCGAACGTGGAGAGCAGCCCGTCGAGTTTCGGCGCGGGCAGCACCGCCTGCAGCGGCGCGGCGCCCTCCCGGTTGACGTAGAGCACCAGATCGCCCTTCGGGGTGAAGCCGGCCGCGCTGAACAGATCGCGGTCGGAGACGGCCCCGAGATTGCCGTCGGGAGCGGCAGCCATCGCCAGCTGGCGGGCCTGGCCGAGCGGGTCCTGCCCGCTGCGCGCCGTGGCGAACAGCGCGGTGCCGTCCACCACCCGGTCGGCCGTCGGGTCGAACCAGATCGTCCGCCACCGCTCGGTCTGGACGGCACCGATCGTCGTCCGTTCATACAAGCGGATGCCGGAGACGTCGGGCCGGGCGGCGACCACCTGAGTGAGGACCCGGAAGGAGTCCGCGG
>JBDIAG010000221.1:0-6930 GCA_039812305.1 Actinomycetales bacterium
ATCCGGACCGGCACCGACCGACGGTGGACCGGCCGGGCCAGCGGCGTCAGGGACGGAAGCAGTCGCGAGTGAGTTCGTCGACGCCGGATCCGCGGCGGCCCCGGTTCCCAGAGAGGTGCCCGACACCGCGACCTCGCCGGCCGGTGGCCACGGTTCGCCACCGACCACGCGCGGCAACCCGCGTCGCAGGCTGACCATGGTCGTCGTGGACGCTGCCGGCACACCGGCACTCGTCGCGGCGATCGTCCGGGCAGGAACCGGGTGTGCCTCGGTCGAAGCACCGGTCGCGGCGTCCCCTCCGGGCGCGCTCTGGGCCGTCTCGCCCGCGTCCAGCGGGGCGGATGGCGCGGGAGAGCCCACGGTGGGCCCCGCCGTCGATGCCTCCGGAGCCACGACGGGGCTGTGCGCGACCGTCGCCTCTCCCCCGGTCCCCGACTCCGCGAGCGCGGACAGCACGGACTCCGGCACCGGGCCGGCGGGAGGCCAGGCTTCACCTCCGGCCGCCCGCGGCAGACCTTGTCGGAGTTCGCGCGAGTAGGTCGCCATCGGCCTAGCTCTTCCTGGCTTCGAGGGCCGAGATGGCCTGCGGCACAACCTTGAACAGGTCACCGACGACACCGAAGTCGGTGACGTCGAAGATCGCCGCCTCGCTGTCCTTGTTGACCGCCACGATCGTCTTGGAGGTCTGCATTCCGGCTTTGTGCTGGATGGCCCCCGAGATGCCCAGCGCCACGTACAGCTGCGGCGAGACCGTCACACCGGTCTGTCCGACCTGGTGGGACTGCGCGATGAAACCGGAGTCCACCGCGGCCCGGGACGCCCCGACCGCGGCGCCCAGAGCGTCGGCGAACTGCTCGACGACGACGAACTGGTCCTTCGAGCCGACTCCACGGCCACCCGAGACGACCTTCGTCGCCCCGCGCAGCTCAGGACGCGACGAGTTCTCCGTCACGGCCTCGAACGAGACGATCCGGCCCGCGCGCTTGCCGGAGGCGGGAACGTCCAGCGACTGCGACACCAGTGGCTGGGCCTCGGCCCGGGTGTCGATCGCCCCCTGCCGCACGGTGATCACCAGGCAGCCGTAGGTCGCCGCCGAGGTCGCGTTGTAGGCACCGCCGTAGACGGAATGCCGGGCCAGGATGCCTTCGTCGTCGCGGGACACCCCGATCGCGTCGACGGCCAGCGCCGCACCGGCCCGTACCGCGAAACGACCGGCGACATCCCTGCCGTTGATCGAGTGGGAGATGAGGATGGCATCCGGACGCACGATCGCCGCCGCCTGGTCCAGTGCGTCCGCGGCGGGCACACCGAGCCCGTCGACGCTCGGCGCCACCAGAACACTGGTCGCTCCGAGCTCGGCGGCAGCGGCCGCGGCGGCATCGTCGAAGACGAGCGCGACCGGGGTGCCGATCGTCGACGCCGCACCGAGCAGACTGGCGGCGGGCTTCTCCAGCGCGCCGGAGGCAAGCGTCTCCAGGACGACCAGAATCGCATCGTTGGGGTACGTGGCCATGAGCATTCCTCCGTTACGCCAGGCGGTTCTCGATGAGATAGGCGGCCAGCTTCTCGCCGGCGTCGCCCTCGTCGGTGATCTTGACTCCCGCTGTGCGAGGCGGCTTCTCACCCACCGCGACCAGGATCGAGCGAGCTATCGACAGGTCGGTCGGGTCGACACCGAGGTCCGCGGCCGACAGCACCTCCATCGGCTTCTTCTTGGCCGCCATGATCCCTTTGAAGTTCGGGAAGCGAGCGTCCGGAAGCGCCTCGGTGATCGACACCACGGCGGGAAGTTCGGCGGCGACCTGTTGCACGCCACCGTCGACGGCGCGGGAGCCGGCAACCTCCGTCTCGCCGATCTCGAGGGTGAACAGCCCGGTCAGGTGTGGGACGTCGAGCCGTTCGGCCAGCATCGCCGGGATGACGCCGCCGGAGCCGTCGGTGGAGACGTTGCCGGTGATGACCAGATCGAACCCGCTGCGGCCGAGCCCGGCCGCGAGGACCTCCGCCGTCAGACCGAGGTCGGCGCCGTGCAGGGCATCATCGGCCACATGCATGGCCGAGACGGCGCCCATCGCCAGCGCCTTGCGGATCGAGGTGGTGGCACCGCCCGGAGACATCGACAGCACGCTCACCTCGACGCCGGCATGTGCGTCGGCGTACGACAGCGCGGCTTCCAGCGCCCGCTCGCCGATCTCGTCGAGGACCACATCGGTGGCGCCCCGGTCGGCCAGCCCAGTCTCGAGATCCAGCTTCCGCTCCCCGTAGGTGTCGGGGACCTCCTTGACCAGAACGACAATCCTCATCGATGCCTCCTCGAAGTGGGCCTGCGGTGCGGCGGTGCAGCGCACAGGGGGACGTTCGCAGGACGTGACGAAAATATATTATATCTTAACGACGCTGGCAAGGTGGGGTCGACGCAAGCGTGGGTCGCCCCTACGCGAGGTTCAGCGGCTCCCCGACGGAGCGCAGGGCCGAGATGGTGGTGGTACCCAACACGCCCCGGCGATCGAAGAGCAGGGCGCTGCCGACGGCTATCTCACCGTCGGCGGCCCGCGCGAGCGTGGTGACACCCAGCTCCTCGCCCACCGGCAGCCGGGCCAGCGACAGCGTCGCGTCGGCGTTGATCTCACCCAGGCCCACCGCTGCCCAGTTCACGACGAGGTTGCCGACGTCCGCCGCCGCCGAAGCCAGCCCCAGCGGGCTGACCGGCTCTCCCGCCACGAGCGAACCCGCGGTGATCCAGACCGCCTTCGGCTGGTCGTTGCGATGCGGCTCGGTCAGGGTCGTCCACCCGCCGCCACCCCGGCTCCAGTACAGGCGCGGTGGGCTGACGCCGGGGGGCGGGGGCTCGGGTAGCGGCGCGTCGGGCAGCAGGATGCGCGGCGGGGAGTCCGCCTCCTGCCCGGAACGGAGGAAGAGCCCGCGTGCGCGCGCGTAGACGCCGGCGCCGACGAGGAGTTCGCTCTCCACCAGCATCAGCCGCCGTCCGTCTCGCAGCACTCGCGCTCGCGTGCAGAGGGCGCCGTGCCGCACCGGGCTGTGCAGGTCGAAGGTCACCCTGGTGGCGCGCAGCTCCGGGCGGGCGGCGACGGCCAGCTCCAGCGAGCGGGCCAGGGCGAAGGTGATGGCCGGACCGCGAATGTTGCGCCGGTCCCAGGAGCTCTTCGCAGCATCGTGAGCGATCAGACTCTCGCCACCGGGGCCGTTGGTCGTGCTGAAGTACGCGGGCATCCGTCCTCCTTCCGCATCGGGTCCGGTACGGCCCAGGCCTGCGCACATCCAGGGACGAGTTGGACATGCCAATTCTCGCTACACAATATATGATGCAGGTTGAGCAGCTGGTCTCTACGCACGAAGTCCGTCACCGCCGCCCGTGGACGACAACCACCCGACGCTCGTACGACGCAGATCAGACGTATTCGCCGACGGCATTCTCTCTCGAAGGGGCACCACCGTGAACGGCCAGGTATTGAGGCTCCCCGCCACTCCCCGCTCCGAGCGCGCGTCACTGTCTTCCGAGGTCGCCGGCTATGTCCGCGAACTGATCCTGTCGGGCGCCATTCGCCCCGGACAGTTCGTTCGGATGGAGCGGATCGCAGAGGCTCAGCAAGTCAGCATCACCCCGGTGCGGGAGGCACTCGTCGCCCTCGCCAGCGAGGGCTTCGTCACCTCTGTCCCGCGCCGGGGTTTCGTGGCGCTCCCGTTCACCAGGCAGGACGTCATCGACATCTTCTGGGCGCAGAGCCAGCTTGCCGGCGAGCTGGCGGCCCGGGCGGCGACCTGCATCTCCGCCCAGGATCTGGCGGCGCTGGAGACCATCATGGAAGAGTGCGACGAGGCCATCAGGGCGGGGGACGCGGACCGGGCCGGTGCGCTCGGCCACAGATTCCATCGCATCATCAACCTCGCCGCCGGCTCCGAACGCCTCGCGCGGATGCTCGGCGGCCTGGTCAGGCAATTGCCGAACCACTTCTACGCCTCCATCGAGGTGGACACGGTCGAGGCCCCGAACGAGCACCGAGCGCTCCTCGCGGCCCTGGCCGCCCGCGACGCCGACCGGGCCCGGCACCTGTCCGAGGAGCACCTGGAGGGGCACGCCACCCATGTGATCCAGCTTCTGGAGAAGCGTGGTCTGTGGCGCGAGCAGAACGACGTCACCGACGGGTAGCGCCCAGCCTCGCCGAACCCCTGGACGCGGCATCGCCTCAGCCGTCGAACTCCGCCCGGATCCGGCCGGTGTCCTGGCCGAGGCCGGGAACCTCCGCCTGGCTGCGATCCGCCCAGTCTCCAGCGAGGAAGGGGGCCTTGAGCGCGGGCACCACCCGACCGCCGACGAGGGCCTCATGCCACCGGCCACGCTCGAACAGCTGCGGATGATCGGCCAACTCCTGGGTCGTGTTGAACCGGGCGTGGCCCAGCCGCGCACGATCCGCGGCCTCCTGGACCTCGGCCAGGGTGTGCCGAGATGTCCAGGCGGAGATGCGGGCGTCGAGCGCCTCACGGTGGCGGATCCGTAGATCGTTGGTGACGAAGCGCGGATCGGTTCGGAGGGCCGCATCGCCCATCAGGTCCTCGGCGAACCTCGCCCATTCGCGATCCGAGGTCACGCCCAGCACGACGGTCTTCCCGTCGGCGGTGGGGTAGGCACCGGACGGGGCCAGCATCGGCGTCCCCATCGGCACCCGCTCCGGTTGGACGCCGGTGTGGATCACCTGGTTCAGCGCGAAGCCCGACATCTCAGCCGCGACGTCGAACATGGCCAGCGGAATGTAGGCACCCTGACCTGTCCACGTGCGTCCGTAGATCGCGGCGGAGATCACACCGAACGCGTAGAGAGCGGTGCCGATGTCGACCAGGGGCACGCCGGCCTTCGCCGCCAGCCCCGGCGCACCGGTGAGCGAACAGATCCCGCTCTCGGCCTGCACGAACAGATCTCCGGCCCGCTGAGGCGAGAGGGGACCCCCGGCGCCGAAGCCGGAGATGTCCACCACGATGAGCTCGGGCAGCCGGGCCCTCAGCTCCACCGGGTCGTAACCGAAGCGGGCGAGCCATCCGGGTGCCCTGTTGCTGAGGAAGACGTCGGCCGCGCGCAGCAGTCGCTCGAAGAGCCGGCGGTCGTCGGCGTCCTCGAGATCCAGCCGCACGGACTCTTTGCCACGGTTGAGCCAGACGAAGTGCGCCGACATCCCGTTGACGACGTCGTCGCACGCGCGAGTCGAATCGCCGCCGGGTGATTCGATCTTGATCACTCGCGCACCGAGCTCGGCGAGGTGACGACTCGCGAGCGGGCCCGAGATGCCCTCCTCCATCGAGAGGACGGTGATGCCCGCCAAGGGACCGAGCTGTTCGTCGTCGTCGGCCATCACAGCCCCGAACGCTGCCGCTCGCGGCGCCCCCGGGGTTCGGGGAGAAGAACCTCCGGCCCGACGTGGATCGGCAGGGCGCCGGACCCGTCGGGATCCTCCATCGGCACCTCTGCATAGTGTCCGTACGGCATCGCGCGACTCCTCGTCCTCCGGTCGTCTTCCCTGACCACCCGATCAGCATATATTATATTGTAGAGTCGCAAACGACGACGACGGTTCGGTTTCATCACCGGTGCAGCCCGTTCACGTCGCTGGCAGAACCGCTACACACGCAGCAGAGCCGCTACCCAGGCAAAGGAGCCAGAGTGTGATGACCGAGTCCCAGGAGACCGGCGACCAGGACTACTCCGCATGGGTCTCCCGCTCCGAGACGGTCGAGGACGTCGCCTCCCCCTCCGCGGCGATCGGCCTGGCGGCCCTGCTCGACCGGCGACTCGACGGGGCCTCCATCGACGGCTCCGCCCTGTTCCCGCTCGGGCACTGGCTGCAGTTCACGCCGAGCGCTCCGATGAGTGAGCTCGGTCCGGACGGCCACCCCCGGCTCGGCGGACTCCTGCCCCCGCTCACGCTGCCACGCCGGATGTGGGCCGGCGGAACGATCGTCATCCACAACCCGATCCGCATCGGGCAGCGGCTCGCCCGCACCACGACGATCGAGTCGATCACCCCGAAGACCGGCTCGAGCGGCAGTCTCTGCTTCGTCGTGCTGCGCCACGACGTGTCGGCCGACGGCAAGGATGCCCTCACCGAGCATCAGACGATCGTCTACCGGGAGGCGGTCGTCGTCGATCCCGACGGGCCCTCGCCGCACCGCCCCCCACGCGCGGACGGCCCGGCACCCGAGGGCTGGGAGTGGACCCGCCGGCTCCGCCCGGACGAGGTGTCCCTGTTCCGCTACTCCGCGCTGACCTTCAACTCCCATCGCATCCACTACGACCTCCCCTACGCGACCGGTGTCGAGGGCTACCCCGGATTGGTCGTGCACGGACCGCTGTCCGCCACCTACATCGTCGACAGCTTCCTGCGAACCCATCCCGACGCCGAGCTGACCTCGTTCGAGTTCTCCGCTCGCGCACCGATCTTCGTCCGAGAGCAGATTCACGTCGGCGGGCGTTCGGGCGGCCCGGGCACCGAGGAGCTCGCCCTCGTCGGGCCGGACGGACGCCCGGCCGTCACCGCCCGGATCGACTACCGCTGACGTTCACAGTCCCCAGGAGAAGAGGCATCATGAGCAGAGCCGCCATCATCGCCCCCGTCCGTACCGCGGTCGGTGTGTTCGGCAAGTCCCTGAGACCCGTTCCCGTCGAGCACCTGGGCGCGACCGTCGTCACCGCGGTGCTCGAGCTCAGCGGGATCGACCCGGACGCGATCGAGGACGTCGTCTTCGCCCAGTCCTACGCCTCCAGCGAGACGCCCTGTGTCGGACGCTGGATCGCCCTGCAGGCCGGACTCCCGATCCACACCGCCGGCATGCAGCTGGACCGCCGCTGCGGCAGCGGCCTGCAGGCGATCGCGACCGCGGCGATGATGGTGCAGACCGGAGCCGCCGAGGTCGTCGTCGCCG
>JBDIAG010000222.1:0-6915 GCA_039812305.1 Actinomycetales bacterium
CTGGCCGACCACGCTGGACGACATCCCCTATCCACTGCGCGGCGACGCCGACGCGCTGCCGCACTGGCAGCTGGCTCTGGCGAACAACCACACCGAACTGGAGGAGACGCTCACCGAGTTCCGGTTCGAGGTGGGAGCGCACGAAGCCGCGGAGGAGCGCCGGCTGGCCTACGTCGCGGTCACCCGCACCCGGAGCGTCCTGCTGATGTCCGGTTTCGTCTGGGACGCCGAACGCACCAAGCCACGGGAACCCTCCCGGTTCCTGCGCGAGGTTCTGGGGGCCGTCGGGGCGGCCCGCGAGTCGTTGCTCGCCGATGCCCGGATCGGCGCGGCCGGTGCCGACCCGGCCCTGCTGGCGGCGATCGACGACGCGGCCGCGGCCACCGTCGACGACGAGCCCACCGGGACGAATCCCTTGCAGCAGAGCCCTACCCGCGCCGACTGGCCCTTGCCGGCACGGCTTGAACCGGAACTGCGGGCGGCCGGCGACCTGGTCCTCGCCCGGTCGGAATCGTGGGTGAGCCTGGATGCTCGGCCCGGTTCCGATGCCGCCGCAACAGCGGAACTCGGTCGTCTCGCCGATGAGGCCGTCCGGCTGCTGGCCGAGCGCGACGCCGATCGCGAACCGGTGGCGGCGGTGCGACTGCCACCCAGCCTGTCGGCGTCGAACGCCGTCCGGCTGGCCGCGGATCGGGACCGGTTCGCCCTAGAACTGCGTCGGCCGATGCCGGCCGAGCCGCGCGAGTCCACGCGTCGTGGCACGACCTTTCACGAGTGGATCGAGCGGCGCCTGCATTCCCAGGCCCTCCTCGATCTGGCCGACCTGCCCGGGGCGGGCGACGCCGACCTGCCGCCGGACGGGGATCTGGAGGCACTGAAGATCGCTTTCGAGTCCTCGCAGTGGGCGAGCCGCCAGGTTCTCGACACCGAGGTCGACATCGAGACCGTGGTGGCCGGCGTGGCGCTGCGCGGAAGGATCGACGCGATCTTCGCGGCGCCCGCCTCGGCCCGCCCGGTGCAACTCGACCTGGTCGACTGGAAGACCGGACCGCGGCCCCGGGGCCAGGATGCGCGTGCCGCCCAGGTGCAGCTGGCGGTGTACCGGGTGGCTCTCGCGCGTCTGCGGGGCCTGCCGCTGGAGGCCGTCCGGGCGTCCTTCTTCTATCTGGTTTCCGGTGAGACCATCACTCCGGCAATGGGTCTCGACGAGACTGCGCTGGAGCGACTGATCGCGGAGGCGGTCACGATGTGATGGCTGCCGCATTGACTTGGCCGGTGCCGGGCGGGCCCCCTACGATGGTCAGCGCGAAGGGGAGTAGCCCGGCGGGAGCGGCCTAGCCGTCACCGCAGGGGTGGTCGACATACTGGCGAGCCTGGATGGCACGCCCGGCCACCTCGCCACCGCAGCGACGTCGAGTCGAGCGGTGGTGGACGAGACCTTCGACCAGCAGTAGTGCTGGTCGAGGTCGTCGCCATCCCTTAGACCCCTCGGCCAGCCCGAGGAAAGGGATCCCCGTTCGGTGACCATCATCGATCTCGTCATCGTGTCCGTTGCCCTGGCGATGGACGCAGTGGCTGTCTCCATAGCCCAAGGCCTGAGAATGCGGCGTCCCCCGTGGTCGGCCGCCCTCCTCCTGGCCGGAGCATTCGGCATCTTCCAGGCGGCGATGCCGCTGCTGGGATGGTTACTGTCGTCCTGGTCGGCCGGGATCGTCGGGATGGCCGCACCGTGGATCGCCTTCGTCCTCCTCGCCATCATCGGCGGTCACATGATCAAGGAGTTCCTCGACACCGACGAGGGCGACGACGAGGATCCGGACGCGGCGAAGAAGGTGACCCTCGCTCTGGTGGTGCCGCTGGCGATCGCCACCTCCATCGACGCCCTCGCCGTCGGAGTCACCTTCGGTGTTCTCAAGGTCGCCGTCATCCCGGCCGTCACGATGATCGGAGTGATCACCTTCGTCCTGTCGCTCATCGCCGTCCTGACCGGCGCCCGCCTCGGCGAACGCCTCGGCAAATGGGCCGAACTGGCCGGTGGCATCGTCCTCATCCTGATCGGCCTGCGCATCCTGCTCGACGGACTCGGCGTGCTGTGAGGCGCGGTTTACAGCGGGTCGGTCCCCACGTCCTTGGCGAGGTCTCGCAGCATCTGTACGGCGTCCGCGATGATCGCCCGGTCCTCGGTGTGCACGCCGTGCATGAGCCATCGGGCCAGGGCGAGTTCTCCGCTGAGGCGGGCGCGGAAGGCGAGTTGCCGGTCGGGGTCGATCTTGCGGGCCAGGGAGTAGGCCTCGAGAACCGAGTCGAAGGCATCCTCCTCGGCGCCGACCGCGAGCCAGGCCAGGTCGTCCGCGGGATCGGCCACCTTCGACTCGCCCCAGTCGAGAATGGCGGAGACCGCCTCCTCGTCACCGTCCTGCGTCACGAGCACGTGGTCGGCGACCAGGTCGCCGTGCACCAGGCACGGCATGAAACGCCACCGGCTGACGTCTTCCAGCGCTTTCTCCCAGCGGGTCAGCAGCACTGTCGGCACCTTGCCGCTGGCCGCGGCCTGGTCGAGTTCCAGCAACCGCCGGTTGCGGTACTCCTCGGCGGTGTAGCTGGGCATGCCGAGGTCCGTGCCGATCTGGGTCGGCAGTTCGTGGACAGCCGCCAGCGCCCGGCCGAGCGAAGCGGCCAATCCCGGGCCGGCCTCCAGTACGCCGGGGTCGAGTGGCTCGCCGGGCAGCAGGGGAAACACCAGGGCGCGCCCGCCACTGGGAAGGTCGATGGTGTGCCGGGGGTTCGGCAGGGAGAACGGCAGCGTCACCCCTTCGCCACGCAGCGCCCGCAGCAGGGAGAGCTCGGCCTCCAGCAGCAGACCCGCCTGATCGCTGGCGGGGGCGCGAACCACCCATTCCTTGCCGCGAGCGTCGGTGACGACCGCGGATTCGAACTCCGTCGTCGGCTGGGTCGTGTCGCGGACGGACACCGGCAGCAGCCCGGGCACGGCCGCGTCGGCCAGGGCGGCGAGATTCAACGCAGATCGGACCACGGGTCAACCGTAGTGGCCCGGGCCCGCAACCCCCACCATCCCCGGGGCCCGGCGTGCCCGCGGCCTGCTCGGGGAATGTGCGATTCGCCTCACGGGTGGGGCGGATTGCCCCCTCGCCGGGCGAGAATGGGGACCGTGACAGCAGCGAACGTTCTCGACGGAGCGCTTTCGGTCGCGATGCGCGAGGGCTCCACCGCCGCGCACATCGCCGCCGAGAACTCGTCCTTCATGGGCGAGCTCGGCGCCGGCCGGATCAACGCGCTCGGCTACCGCGACTACCTGCTCTGCCTACGAGACGTCTACGCCCGTCTGGAGAGCCTCGGCCGCGAGCTCGCCGATCACCCCGCGGTGGCTGCCGTCCTCGACCCGGGTCTGGATCGGTGCGCGGCCCTGGAAGCGGATCTCGCCTTCTGGAACGCCGAGGCCGGAGATCCGCCACCGGCACAGAGCCCGGCCACGGCGGCGTACGTGTCCCGGCTCGACGGCACTCGCGACTGGCCACCGCTGTTCGTCGCCCACCACTTCACGCGCTACCTCGGCGATCTCTCCGGTGGCCGGCTCATCGGCCGGGTGGTCAAGCGTGAGTTCGGGCTCGACGGGCACGGCCTGTCGTTCTACGACTTCCCGGCCATCCCCAAGCCCAAGCCGTACAAGGACGCCTACCGCGCCCGGCTGGACGCGCTCGACCTCTCCGCGGACGACAAGGACCGGGTGGTGGAGGAGGTCCGGGTGGCCTTCGCCCTGAACCAGGCGATCTTCACCGAACTCGCCCGGAGCCTGCCCGCCTACCGCCGTTGAGCCGGCACCGCCATCTGGGTCTACCGTGAGCCGGTGATCCCGGAAGGCCCCTTGGGCAAGCTCACGTTGTCCCGCGCGGATCTCGATCGCGCAGCGCAGGAACGGACCCAGCCCGATCTCATCGAGCGACTCCTCGCCGATCCGATGACCCGCATCGTCGACCTCTACTCCGGTTCCGCTCCGGTCGACCTCTCCGGAGCGTTGGTCACCCGGTCACCCCAGGACGAGGAGATCGAGCCGGACGGGGACGAACCGCTGATCTGGGCCTTCCTCGGCCGCGACGACGACCGGGTCGCCTACCTCGGGCGACTGCGGCCGTCCACGCCCCCGCCGCCACCCGAGCCGGACACTCGCTGGAGCGGGCTTCGCGATGCCGCCGAGGCACTGGACGACCGCGCCGCCGGCATCTTCACCTCCGCTCTCGCCTTGTCGAACTGGCACGCCACCCATCGGTTTTGTCCGCGCTGTGGTCAGCCGACGACGCCGGCCAACGCCGGCTGGATCCGGGTCTGCGTGGTGGACCGCAGCGAGCACTACCCGCGCACCGACCCGGCGATCATCGTCTCGGTCGTGGACGAATCGGACCGGCTGCTGCTCGGCCACAACCTGATGTGGCCGGAGGGTCGGTTCTCCACGCTGGCGGGTTTCGTCGAGCCGGGCGAGCCGCTGGAGGACGCGGTTCGCCGCGAGGTCTTCGAGGAGGCCGGCGTGGTCGTCGGCGAGGTCACCTTCCTGGCCTCCCAGCCCTGGCCCTTCCCGGCGTCCCTCATGCTGGGCTGCACCGCCCGGGCTTTGGGCACCGACATCCAGGTGGACGGCACCGAGGTGACCCAGGCCCGGTGGTTCAGCCGCGAGGAACTGGTGAACGAGGTGCAGGTCGGCCGGGTGATCCCGCCGAGCGGGGTCTCGATCGCCCGGCGCCTGGTGGAGCGCTGGTTCGGCGGCCCGATCCCGGACGGCCCGACCCGCTGGTAGCGGCAGAACGCGCACGCCAGCGGCGGCAGAGCACGCACAGGACTGCCGAGCTGCCTCGTTGCGGCGCGAGGTCGTCAGGACCCTCCTCGGCAAGGAGCACCTCACCCAGGGCGAGGCAGGGGCTTTGCTCGGGATCTCCTACCAGCGGGTACAGCAGCTTGCCAAGACGGGGTGAGCATTGACGCCGTGCTACCCGTCCAGCGCCTTCATGAGGGAGATGTGCAGCCGCACCTGGTCGTGGTCGCCGTCCTCGACGGCCCAGATCGCGTCGACACAGGTGCGTAGGTAGCACCAGAGCCGGGCCTCGTCCTCGTCCAGACCCGCTGCCTCGCAGACGATCCCAAGCCGATTCCGGACTCCCCAGCGCAGTCCCGAGCCCGGCGGGTACTCCTCCGTCCGGTCGCGCAGCACCGCCTGCAGGTCCAGGCCCGGGTGTCCGGCCAGGGGTTGCGGATCGATGGCGACCCATTCGCGACGGCCGTCCGGCAGCGGGCGGGCCAGCACGTTGTCGAAGTGGAGGTCGCCGTGCACGAGTCGTGGTGGGGAGTTGCCCAGATCGTCCAGCAGCCCGGTCGCGCGGGAGGTCAGCCGTCTCGGCAGCTCGGCCGCCGCGGGTCTGGCGAGCTCGGCCGCCAGCCAACCCCGAGCCTCCGGCACCACCGGTGGAGCCGGCACCGCGAGCGATCCCAGCAGCCGGCCGAGCGTCTCGCAGGCCTCGTCCAGTGGCTCGGCCGCCAGCGTCCGCCCCGGGTCGAGCCGCTCGATCAGCATGGTCGTGCTGGACGGGTCGGCCGCCGCCAGTCGAGCCGCCGGACCTCCGGCCCACAGTCGCAGCGCGACGTGCTCGACGTGCGCCAGCGCGTGTGGCCAGCCGGCCTTGAGAGCGAGACGCTCACCGTCCCGACGGACCGGGAGGACGACGCTCGCGTGACCCGCCATCGCCGGCCCGTCGAGGCTGAGATCCCAGCGCCGGACCGCCCGCTCGAGCACTCTCGGCAACTCGCGCAGCCAGTCCTCGCCGCTGATCCCCGGCTGCGGTGACTCACCTGGGTGGACGGGCCATGCCGGTTCCGCAACCGACCCGGCGATCCGGCTGAGATCCAGACCCGCCAGGGCTTGGTGGAGCCGGTCGTCGATCAGACGCCCAGTCGCTGCTTGACCTCTGCCAGCGACGGGTTGGTGGCCGCGGAGCCGTCCGGGAACAGCAGGGTCGGGACGGTCTGGTTGCCGCCGTTGACCTTCATCACGAAGTCCGCGGCGTCGTCCACCTGCTCGATGTTGATCTCGTTGTACTCGATGCCTTCGCGATTGAGCGCGGCCTTGAGCACGCGGCAGTAGCCACACCAGGTGGTGGTGAACATGGTGACCGTGCCGGCGCTGGGATTCTCCATCGAGTCGACTCCTTGAGATACGTGGGGTGTGGAGTTGCGTGGGGTGTGCCACGGCTGGAACAGCTATCTGCCCGCCGATTGTTCCAGGTCACCGCCACTCCTCGAGAAGCTCGTCAGGTGGTCTCGACTTCGTCTGGCGCTGCCCCGTCAGGGGGAGCACTGCCAGAGGCGGTCCACGTCTGTGCGCGCGTTGACCAGGTATGTGTCGAGCAGCCGGCGATCTCTGGCTGCTCGGCCGGCAACGGGTCAATGCGCGAACACCTGGTCGATCGAGCAGCCGGCTCGCGCCGACTCATTCCTCCTTGCCGACCACACCAGCGGCAACGTCGCCTCGATTGACCCGCGCGTGGAGTTGCCAATGAACCTGCCGCTGGTGTCGTGATCGCACCACCTGATGCAGGTTCATCGGCAGGATCATCGGCAGCGACACCTACGCCGACAGGACCCCCGCCGACAGGACTCCCGCCAGGCCAGGACGATGTGCGAGCGTGATCACTGGCGGCGAGCAGGACGCCAGGCGATCGCCCCGGTGTCCACGGTCGCTTCGCCGTGGGTCAGGCCCGGCAGGATGTGTTCGAGCTCGCGCAGATCGTCGATGGATATCGTGCCGTCGATTACGGCGGCAGAGTCCTCGAAACCCGTCCCCGCGATCTCGATGCCGCAGCGGGTGGCCGCGCCGAGAACCGCGGCGAGGGTGTCGGCGGGACAGGTGATCCG
>JBDIAG010000223.1:0-6886 GCA_039812305.1 Actinomycetales bacterium
GGACAGGAGTAGCGTCGGACACGTATTCAGGGGTCACAATGGAGTCGCCCGGAAATGAGTGAAAGGAAATCTCGATGAGTCGAATGCGACGAGGTCTGGGGGCGGTAACCGGATTCGCCGCCGTGCTGTTGGCGCTGGCCGGTTGTGGTGGTGGGGACATCGAGGGTTCCTCCGACAGCGGTTCCGCCGCCGGCGGCGGCGACTGCAAGATGAACATGGCTCTCAATCCGTGGGTGGGGTACACGGCCTCGGCCTATGTCGTCGGGCAGGTCGCCAAGGAGAAGCTGGGCTGCGAGGTGACCTACAAGGACGTCAAGGAGGAGGTGGCCTGGCAGGGGATGGGCAGTGGCAGCATCGATGTCGTCATCGAGAACTGGGGCCACCCGGACCTGGTGAAGAAGTACATCGACGAGCAGAAGACCGCCCAGGATGCCGGGCTCAACGGCAACATCGGTGTCATCGGCTGGTACGTGCCGCCGTGGATGGTGGAGAAGTATCCGGACATCACCGACTGGAAGAACCTGAACAAGTACGCGGACCTGTTCAAGACGAGTGAGTCGGGCAACCAGGGGCAGTTGTTGGACGGAGACCCCTCGTTCGTCACCAACGACGAGGCGCTGGTGAAGAACCTGGACTTGAACTACAAGGTGGTCTTCGCCGGCTCGGAGGCCGCGTTGATCCAGGGATTCCGCTCCGCCGAGCAGAACAAGACGCCGATGATCGGGTACTTCTACGAGCCGCAGTGGTTCTTGAGCGAGGTCGCGCTGGTCAAGGTCGACCTGCCGGCCTACACCGAAGGGTGCGACGCGGATCCGGCGAAGGTCGCCTGTGACTACCCGGAATACAAGCTCAACAAGATCGTCGCCACCTCGTTCGCCGAACGCGATGACGCCGCGTACAAACTGGTGAAGAACTTCAGCTGGACGAATGACGATCAGAACGTCGTCGCCAAGTACATCTCCGAGGACAAGATGTCTCCGGAGGATGCGGCCCAGAAGTGGATCGACGCCAACCCCGACAAGGTGAAGGAATGGACTGACGGGGTGTGACCTCACCCCCGGACATCACACGGCGCAGCCCGGTCGCTGTAGCGTTCGAGGTGTCGAGAAAGGGACATTCCGATGACGCGAACGCGGCGAGGTGCAGGTTCGAGCTGCCGGGCTCGCCGTGATGATCCGGGCGCTGGCCGGCGGTAGCGCCGAGGACGGCACGGAGCCGACCGCGAGCGGCACCGGCAGCGGACCCGGCTGCCGGATGAACATGGCGATCAACAACTGGGTGGGCTAAACGGCCTCGGCCTATGTCCTGGGAGACGTGGCCAAGGTGGCGCTGCCCGCGCATACGGAGGGCTGCGACGCGGATCCCGCGACCGTGGCCTGCGACTATCCGCGCTACGAGTTGAACAAGGTCGTCTCCACGCGGTTCGCCGAGCGCGACGACGACGCCTACAAGCTGGTGCGCAACTTCCCGTGGAGCAACGACGACCAGAATCGCGTTGCCGAGTCCATGGCCGAGGGGGGCCTCTCGCCGGCCGAAGCCGCCCGGAAGTGAATCGAGGAGAACCCGTCGAAGTGGATGCCTGGCTCAGGGGATCTGAGCTTCGGCCGTTGTCATACCCACCTGGGACCCTTCAGGCCTGATCAGGCCACGACCCCAGGAGCCAGCCATGTGCGATGAAAGTCCGCCGTTCCACACTGCCGGCCTGGGTGACCGCGCTGCCGGCCAGGGAGGTCAGGCCGCCGGCTCACGTGGCAGCGCTGCTGCCCTGGCGGGCCGGGCAGACGACGACTGGGCCGGGGCCAGGAGTTCCTCGACGCGGCGGCCGCGGTGGGATCGAGTCGGCATCCTGCGTGCCGCTCGGCGGCGCATCGACGCCAGCCAGCGCGACCTGGCCGCGATGGTCGGCGTGAGTGCGTCCACGATCGAACGAGCCGAACTGCCGCATGGCCCAGCGAGCCTCTGGCTGGTGGAGGCGATCCTGACCCGTGCCGATCTGCGGCTCGCCGTCCTCGACCGACAGGGTCGTGAGGTCGTTCCCGAGCCGACCGATGTCACGCGGGATGGCGGCGGCCGCCGCTACCCGGCCCACCTCGACGTCTGGCCGATCTCGTCCCTCGACCACGCGCGCGGCGGCCCCCGTTACGATCGTCCGCCGTCCCGCGCCACGTACGAGCACGTCCCTCACCGGGATGCCCGGCGTCGCCGCCTTCGGTGCATTCCCAGCCGGCACCCGACCGCTCCCGAGATGATCTTCTGGTCCTTTCCGCTCTCGGCCCGGCGCCAGTTGATAGCCGATCGAGGCACACCACCGTTCATCCTCGAATGGGTTCCGGTACCCGAGCCCGACCCCGACGATCTCGTCGAAGGGTTCCGGTGGCCCAGACCGGGGCCGAGTGATCTCGGCATACCCGGCCAGCGCCACACTTCGAATGCCGAGGAGGACGCCAGACCCGCTGGGCCGAGGCGCTCTCACGAAGGCGACGAGGGAGACATGCCGAAGGCCGATAGCGGGGAACGCTGGGCCACGTTCCTCGACGCCATCAGTCATCTGCCCCCGTCCGGCCCGGCACCGGACATCGACGACGTACCCGATGACCTCGACCTCGACCTCGACCCCGATGAGGACGTGGACGCTCGCGGCGCGATGCAGCGTGGCGCCGAGCCCCGTCCCGGGCCCGACCGCGGCCCCGACCTCCGTCCGGGCCGCGACAGCGGGCCGGGGCAAGACGGTGAGACAGGCGAGAACGCCCAGCCATGCGAGAACGCCGAGCCACGCGAGAACGCCGAGGCGCGCGCGAGCGCCGAGTCACGCAAGAATACTGAGCCACGCCAAAACGCTGAGGCACGTGAGAACGCTGAGCCGGGCGAAGGCGCGGAGTCGGGCGAGAACCGTGAGCCGAGCCGGAAAGCAGACAGTGCCGAGAGTTCAACACCCGATCCGGCCAACCAAGGCGCCGCGGCACCGGGGTCGGAGTGTTCATCGCGGCTCACTTGGGAGCGCATCGAGGAACAAGGACGACCGGAGACGCTTCCGCGCGATTGCCAGGCCCGGCGAATAGGCGGAAGGGTTCCGTCGAGTCCGAAATGTTCCGAGCCCTCCACGCCCGCTGCGTGCCCCGCTCTTGGCTCCGACACTGCACCCCTGGGTGATGCAGTGTCGGAGCCTGGGGAGGGTGGGTAGCCCCCACGAAGAGGGCGTGGGCGAAATCGGGGTAAGGGTGGCTGTGATCCTCTTGTCCCCGCGCGTCGGGAGGTCTCCTGCTCGCCGCATCCGGCCGTTGGGACCACAACCCCCGGCGGTGCACTAGGGGGTGGGGCTGGGTGGCCGGATCCAGGCGGGCGAGTCCCGCGCGTCTGGAAGTCTCGTTCCGTACCCGGCGGGATCGGAAGTCTCCTCGCGCCGCGCGCGAACGGAGGTCTCGTTACGTACCCGGCGGGGGCTGGAGAGTTTCCTCGCGTCGCGCGCGAACGGAGGCCTCTTTCGCTGCGTGAGCCGGCCAGGTCGTTGCGCGACCGGGAGGGTGGGGCGGGGGCGGCGTCGCTTGGGTCGGAACCCGGTGGGCAGCGCCAGGAGGGGCGACTTAGGCTGATGAAGTGAGCGGTTTCTCAACCTTTCCGTCCACCCTCGGAGGTCTGCGCCAGACGGGCCATGTCGAACGCTCGGTCAAGACCGAGATCCGGCAGAACCTGCTTGACCGGATGGCCGATGGGGGCCGGGCGAGTGAACGGTTTCCCGGGATCGTCGGCTTCGACGAGACGGTCCTGCCGGAGTTGGAGCGTGCCTTGCTGGCAGGGCACGACATCGTGTTGCTGGGGGAGCGAGGGCAGGGCAAGACCCGGCTGATGCGCACCCTGGTGAACCTGCTCGACGAATGGACGCCCGCGATCGCCGGGTCGGAGTTGTACGAGCATCCCTACCGGCCGATCCTGCCCGCGTCGATCCGGCGGGCCGAGGAACTGGGCGACGACCTGCCGATTCGGTGGGTGCACCGCAGCGAGCGTTACTCGGAGAAGCTGGCCACGCCGGATACGTCGATCGGCGACCTGATCGGCGACGTCGATCCGATCAAGGTGGCCCAAGGCCGCACCCTGGGCGACCCGGAGACCATCCACTTCGGCCTGGTGCCCCGGACTCACCGCGGCATTCTGGCCGTCAACGAACTGCCCGACCTGGCCGAGCGGATCCAGGTCGGCCTGCTGAACGTCCTGGAGGAGCGCGACATCCAGGTGCGCGGGTATTCGCTGCGGCTTCCGCTCGACGTGCTGGTGATGGCCTCGGCCAACCCCGAGGACTACACGAACCGCGGCCGCATCATCACGCCGCTCAAGGACCGGTTCGGCGCCGAAGTTCGCACTCACTACCCGCTCGACCTGGATGACGAGATCGCGATGATCGCCCAGGAGGCGGATGTCGTCGCCGAGGTGCCGGCCCACGTGCTCGAAGTGGTCGCCCGGTTCACCCGCGAGGTGCGTGAGTCGCCCGCGGTCGACGCCCGATCGGGGGTGTCGGCCCGGTTCGCGGTCGCTGCCGCGGAGACGGCCGCCGCGTCGGCGCTGCGACGGGCCGGCCTACGGGGAGAAGCCGCCCCGGTGACGAGGGTGGGGGACACCGAGTCGATCGTCTCCACCCTGCGCGGCAAGGTCGAGTTCGACTCCGGTCACGAGGGCCGGGAGCTGGAAGTGCTCGCCCATCTCTTGAGAACCAGTGTGGCGCAGACATTCCGGCACCGGACCGGAGGCGCGGACCTGACCGGGATCCGCGCCCTGGTGGAGGACGAGGCAACCGTGGAGACCGGTGAGCTGGTCACGGCCGGCGAACTGCTCGGCCAGTTCGGCAGCGTGGACGGTCTGGCGGCGTTGATCGAGCAGGTCGAGCCGGACGCCGACCCATCTCCGGGTCTGGCCGCGGCCGTGGTGGAGCTGGTACTCGAGGGACTGCACCTGACCCGGCGGCTGGACAAGCACACCACGGCTCAGGGACGGACCATCTACGGGAGTGGCGAATGACGACGCGGCCCGCCGGGCGAGGGCGAGGCGACCCGTGAGTCCGCGTCCGGACCGCCACGAACGGCGTTACCGCTACGGCGCCTACTCCGGTGGACCGGATCCGCTGGCACCTCCGTACGACGTACGGGCAGCCGTGGACGAGGTCGGCGACCGCGTGCTGGCGGGCGAGAGCCTGCGCGACGCCTTGCGAGACCTCCTGCGCAGAGGAGGCAACGGTCGCCGGGGTCTGGACGACCTCTACGCGCAAGCTCGGCGACGGCGTCAAGAACTGCAACGCTCCGGACGCCTGGACGGCGCGTTGACCCGTGCTCGGGCGCTGCTCGACCAGGCGTTGGCCACCGAGCGCGACGCACTCGCCGAGAGGGACGAGGCGGCGGGCCCCGGCGGCGATCCGCTGACCGACTTCGCCCGTGCCCGGCTCGACACTCTGCCGGACTCGACCGCATCCGCGGTCCGCGAGCTGGCCGACTACGAATGGACCTCACCACAGGCCAAGGAGCTCTACGACCAGATCCTCGGCGAACTCGGCCAGCAGATGCTCGACCAGCAGTTGGCCGGCCTGTCCAGCATGCTCTCCGGAGGAGGAATCTCGCCGGAACAGGCGGCCGAGCTGCGTGAGCTCCTCACCGATCTCACCGAGCTGCTCGACAAGCACGCTCGCGGTGAGGACACCGAGCAGGACTTCGCCGACTTCATGGCCAAGCACGGCCACCAGCTCGACGGCGACCCGCAGAACATCGAGGAGCTGCTCGATCTCCTGGCCCGCCAGGCGGCCGCCTCCCAGCGGCTGCTGAACTCGCTGCGGCCGGAGCAGCGAGCCGAGCTGGCGGACCTCATGTCGCAGGCACTGTCCCAGGCCGGGCTGCAGGACGAGATGGCCCGGTTCAGCGACGCCCTGCGGGGTCTGCGGCCCGAGATCGGACGCCCCGGACGGGCTCAGTTCAGCGGTCAGCAGGGTCTCGGCTATGCCCAGGCGACCGAGGCCCTGGGCGAGCTCGCGGATCTCGACGACGTGCTCGACCAACTCGCCCGCGACCCCGGGGACTCGGGTCACACGCTGGACGACGTGGACGTCGAGGCGGTCGAACGGACCTTGGGCCGGCGAGCCGCCGACGAACTGAGACAGCTGGCGGAGCTGGAGCGCGCCCTGCGTCAGCAAGGCTGGGTGACCTCCGGCGACGACGGGTTGACGTTGAGCCCCAAGGCGTTGCGACGGCTCGGAGCCACGGCGCTGCGCCGCGTGTTCGCTCAGCTCTCCACCCAGGGCCGGGGCCAGCACGATGTCGGCCAGGCCGGTGCCGCGGGCGAGCTGACCGGGTCGTCGCGGCCGTGGCAGCTCGGCGACACCCAACCGATCGATGTCGTCCGCACGGTCTCCAACGCCATCCGGCGGAGCGCCGGCACCGGCGCGGTCGGCGGCGTGACCCTGACCGTGGACGACTTCGAGGTGGCCGAGACGGAGCGACGCACCGGCGCGAGTGTGGCGCTGTGCGTGGACCTCTCGTACTCGATGCTGGCCGAAGGCCGCTGGGGGCCGATGAAGCAGACCGCGCTCGCCCTGGCCCATCTGGTGGCGACCCAGTATCCGCAGGACGCCCTCCAGATCATCGGCTTCGGCCGGTACGCGATGACGCTGTCCGACACCGAGCTCGCCGGGATCGAACCCGCCTACGAGCAGGGGACGAACCTCGCGCACGCCCTGGCGCTGGCGGGGCGCCACCTGCGTCGGCATCCCGGCGGCGATCCGGTCGTCCTGGTGGTGACGGACGGCGAACCGACCGCGCACATCGACGTGGACGGCGAGGCGTGGTTCTCCTGGCCACCGATGCCGGAGACGATCCACGCCACTCTGCGCGAGGTGGACGCGCTCACTCGTTAC